>CAXBOL010000395.1:0-5292 GCA_963977295.1 uncultured Opitutaceae bacterium | reverse complement strand
GAGCCGATTCCTCGATCACGGGCCGTGGCCCTGGTCAGCGTTGAGCTCGCGGCTGACTTGGCCGACAAAACAGCCGAGCTTACGGAGGGGGTTGAAAAATGTAGGGTGCGGGCATGATTGAGGTCATCTTTGAAGTGCGCGAGGACGAGGTTGACGGCGGTTTTACCGCTTCGGCGCTGGGTGCAGGCATCCATACTCAAGGCGACACTTTGGAGGAGTTGCGCGTTAACGTGAATGAGGCGGTTGACTGCTACTTTGACGAAGCGATGGAGGCTCCCAAAGTGATTTGGCTTCACTTCGTGCGTAACGAAGTTTTGTCCTGATGAAGTTATCGCGCGATGTATCCGGGGCGCAGCTGATTAAAGCGTGGCGCGGACTCGGTTACATGGTGGATCGACAGAAAGGTTCGCATATCCGAGTCACGACCTAAGTCGGCGGTGAACATCACGAGGTCATCCCAAATCATAATCCGATCCGCACTGACACGCTGTCCAGCATCCTTAAGAGCATTGCCGCGCACCACAAAATGACGTTGGAAGAAGTGATTCGACTGCTCGGCCCGTGACCGTTGGGCGAAGTAAGTAGCAGAAACTCACCACGATTGTAAATCGTTGATCTACAGAATAGTTGGTTCGACTTGGTTTCACCACGTTTGGCGCGCTTTTTACCCGGATACAGGGTCTTTTGGGCGCTCTTCGACCCCGCCGGTGAGCTGATACTTGAAAACTTGGCATTACGTCATCGAATTACGGTGCTGAGTCGAATCGCCAAAAAGCCCAGTTTCGGACTATCAGTTCAGCCCGATTATTGATTTTTCGACGAATGATTTGGTCTGGTTGGATGGGATCGTTGCTTTTCCTGCAACTTTAGGCGGTGGTAAGCTGGCATTGAGAAGGATTTGGCCTATGAGGGTGGAGGGCAATCCGGCCACGGGGAGGGAGCTCATGTTGAATTGCGGCTCACAATTCCATAATCCATTTATTGCCGGAGACAGAAAATTTCTGCCCGGAGCCGAGCGACATTGTCGCTGGTGGAGGGTGGTTGAACACGAGTGTTGCCTGTTTTTCGTCTAGCGCCTTTCGTCGCGCGTTTGGATGAGCGACGTTGACGAAAATGAGAGACGCGACCGGGCCCAGGCGGCATTTGCTGCCTTGGCGCAATTGGCCGAAATCAGGGACAATGAAGTCTACTGGAATCGATTTGCCGCCTGTGCAGCGGAGTTTTGCCGCTCGCCGATTGGCCACGTCTATAGGCGTCGAGACGGGAAACTGGAACCGGTCGTTATTCACCCTTCATCCCCGGACAAGGAGGTAGCCCATTGGATTGCTGCCCGCGTGGGGGCACTGAAGGCTAAGTTGGACCGGCGGGCATTTGCGTTTGAGCCGGTGGGCACCGGGCAATGGGCGGGGCAAACCAAGCCGTTTCTCTTGGTGGTCAAGCTGGACGCCAAAGGGGATCGATTGGCGGTATTCGTGGCGGATTACGCCGAGGTGGATCGTTTTCACGAAGTCGTGGTGCGGGCTCAATTACTCGCTGCGGTCGCGGCCGCCCGGGGGAGTCCGGGCACGACTTCGACCCCGGTGGCGGCGCCTTTGGCCGGGCTGTTGGAGACGTTGGACGAAGTCTATGCGCAGTCGCGCTTCTGGCCGGCGGCGATGACGTTGGTGGACGCTTTGGTGGTTCGGTTTAGGGCCTCTCGCGTGAGCTTGGGGTGGAGTAAAAACAATCTGGTGCGGGCGGTTGCGATCAGCGGTCTCGAGCGGTTCGACCCAAATACGGAGTCGGTGGTGCAAATGGAGCAGCTCTTCGAAGAGTGCGTCGATCATGAGACCCGCTTGGTCGTCCCGGCAACGCCCGATGGACCGCCTCGGCAGTTGCGTCACCACGAACGCTATCTGGCGACCAAATCCCTGACCCAGTTGGTATCGATCCCAATCCTGGTGGCAGGGCAACCCCGGGGGGGAATCGTGATCGAGTCGAGCACTGCGACTCTGGCCGAGCCGGCGCTGGACGAAATTGGGCTGACGGGCCAGATGGCGGCCAACTGGTTGCATACGCTGTATCGGCAAAATCGGTCGTGGGTCGTCAAAGCACAGGAATCACTGCGCGAACTGACGGCGGGCTGGCTCGGACCGCGGCACACGCTGGCTAAATTTTTGGCCGTGGTCGTGGCGAGCTTTCTCGTGGCGGCCTCGGTGATCAGAATCGATTTCAATCTTGATGCAACGGCGACCCTCGAGACCGATCAAGTGAGTTTCCTAACGGCACCGTTTAGCGGCTATGTGGATGCAGTGAACGCCGAGTCCGGGGAGGCGGTGGCGGCCGGAGCCGCGGTGATCGAGCTGAATCGCGAGGAACTGGAGTTGCGCGAGTTGGAGGAGATCGCGAACTTGCAGCGGTTTAAGAGCGAGGTGGAAAAGGCGCGTTCGGCGCGAGATCTCGTTGATATGAAGGTCGCCCAGGCGCGGGTGCAACAGGCCGAAACAGAGCTGGCGCGCACGCGGTATTATCTGTCGCGATCCACGCTGGTGGCGAAGTTTTCCGGGATCGTGGTCGAAGGCGAACGCCGGCAATTGGTGGGCGCACCGGTGAGCAAAGGGGACGTGCTGATGAAGATCGCGAACCCCTCGGAGCTGTTCGTGCGCATCAAACTTAACGAGCGAGATATCGATTTTGTAACCGTCGGATCGACCGGCAAATTGAAACTGTTGAGTCAACCGGACGCGACCCATGGATTCGAAATAACGCGGGTGGTGCCAGCGGCTCAAGTTGATGCGGCGGAGGGCAACGTGTTTTGGTTGCGCGCCCAACTGGCTGAGGACCCGCAGGGGTGGTGGCGTCCGGGCATGAGTGGCACGGTTGAGATCGCGGCGGGTAAAAAGCCGATTCTCGGGGTTTGGTTTCATCGCACCTGGGATACGATCCGGATGTGGTTCTGGTGGTAAATGAGGCGGGCCGATGATTGACCAAATTTTCAGTGACGCCTGGCACTCGGTCAGCGAACTGCGACTCGAACTCGCTCCTGATGCGCGTTACCTGAAACAGTGGTATCGTGGGGAGAAGTGGTATGTGTTGGAGGATCGTTACGGCAGCCGGTTTTTTCGGGTGACGCCCGAGGCGTTTGCCTTTCTCAACCAGCTGCGTCCGGAGCAAACGGTGGGAGACTATTGGCAGCAATCCCTGCTGGAGGATTCGGAGACGACGCCGACGCAGGAGGAGGTCGTGCAACTGCTCTCGCAGCTGCAGATGTTTAATCTGTTGCGGGTGCAAAACCGCAGTCAGACCACGGACGTGTTTGAGCGGATCCAGCAGCAGCGTTCGCGGGAGATTCGTTCGAAGATGGCTTCGTTTCTCTACGTGCAGATTCCGTTGTGGAATCCTGAGCCGTGGTTGAAGTCGGTGCCGAAGCTGCCGGGGTTGATCTTCAACCGATTCACGCTGGTGCTCTGGTTGATCTTGGGGGGCTTGGCGGGGCAGGCGGTGCTCGGTAATCTGGCCGCGTTCAAGGATCAGGTGCAGGGAGTGCTGTCGGTGAGTCAGATTCCGTATCTTTACCTCAGTATTGTAGGGTTAAAACTGTTACACGAACTGGGCCACGCGCTGATGACCAAGCGGTTTGGGGGGACGGTGACGACGATGGGCGTGATGCTGCTGATTTTCACTCCGATGCCCTACATGGACGCGAGCAGCAGTTGGGCCTTTCGCGAAAAACGGCAACGGATTCTGGTGGGGGCTGCGGGGATGTTGATCGAGCTGGCGTGTGCGTTTGTTGCGGCGGTGGTCTGGGCCAACACAGGGGATGGCGCGCTGCACGCCACGGCCTTCAACATCATGTTGATGGGCTCGATCTCCAGTCTGTTTTTCAATGGCAATCCCCTGCTCAAATTCGACAGCTACTACATGCTTTCCGACTGGCTGGAGATCCCGAATCTTTACGAGCGATCCCGGCTGCAGTGGCGCAGTTGGATGGAGCGGTATGCGTTTGGGGCGGGTTCGCGGGCGTTTGACACGGGAGCGGATGGTTTGGAGCAAGGCTGGTTGGCGCTGTATGGGGCGCTGAGCTTGGGCTACCGCATCCTGGTGACGCTTTCGATCGCCCTGTTTGTGGCGGATCAGTGGTTTTTACTGGGCGTCGTTTTGATCGTCATGGCGACCTATACGTGGGTCTTGAAACCGATGGTTACCTACGGGAAATATTTGTGGAATGACGTCGCCTTACGGCAAGTGAGGACACGGGCGATCAGCCTCACCGTCGTGGCAGGAACGGCGGTGGTGGCGGGCGTGTTTTTTCTCCCATTTGAACGGGCCGTGCGGGCGCCGGGAGTGCTGTTGGCGAAAGAGCGGGCGACGCTTTACAGCGCGGTGGACGGAACCCTTACCGGGCTGCCGACGGACACGGGGTCATGGGTGGAGGCGGACGAAACTGTGGCTGAAATCGTCAGCGTGGATCTGGAGTTTGATTTGCAGCAAGTCGATGCGCAATTGGACGAGTTGGAGGCCTTGGTGACCCTGGCGATCCAGACGCGGTCGAGTCAGATCGATGCACTGCGGGAACGGCAGAACAGCTTAAGAGAGCGGCGCGAAGCGCTGCGTCGCCGCTTGGGCGAGGCGACCGTGCGCTCGCCGGTTTCAGGCGTGGTGATCACTCAGGAATTATTCCGACTCCGGGACACCGAGGTGGAGATGCGGCAGGCGCTGATGACCATCGTGAATCCGGCGGAGTTTGAGTTTGTGGCGGTGGTGTCCCAAGATGCGGCGTATGATCTTTTCTATTATGGCGCGCTCGAGGGAGAAATTAAGCTGAATGGGCGGGCGGATCCGGAAGGCGTCGAGACCATCGAATCGTTCTTCAAAGTGGTGGCTCAAGTGCCGGTCAGGGGACCGGCCGAGGAGTCGCTCTATTTCCATAACAAGCGGGGCCAGTTGAGGATCGCGTTGGAGTCCGAGCCCTTGGGAGTGCAGGTATGGCGTAATTTCCGACAGCTGCTGCAACGGCGCTATCGCCTGTAAGACATGCCGGGGCTGAATATAGCTATTCGAGGCCGGGCGAAATGTTGCCTCATTTTGGTCGGATGAATGCCCGGGCGAACGATGATGCGCTCTGGTCGGGAGTGGACGCGTGGCGGCACCGGTGGCGGGGACGTCGGATACGGCACCGGTTTGACCTGGAGGCCTTGCGGCGCAGAGCTGAGGTAATCGAGCGGCGGACGTTGGACCTGGAGCTATTGGATGGAGCAGAGTGGACTCAGATTGTGGCTGGGGCCCGAGCCGCCGTGGCCAATCGTCGAGGAG
>CAXBOL010000394.1:0-5315 GCA_963977295.1 uncultured Opitutaceae bacterium | reverse complement strand
GCCGAAAGCCCCGATATCATGCCCAACGACGCGAGCCAGTCCGGGGACCTTACGCCTTTCGGCACGGCCTCATCCTCGGGACAATAGGCGATCTGCGCCCGCACGTTCAGGTCGCTCCAAGGCGATCCGCCAAACACGGTCAGCTCCCCGGAACTCGGTTTGATTTGTCCGGTGAGCAAACGAAACAACGTCGTCTTGCCTGCGCCATTCGGACCCACGATCCCCGTAATGCCCGGACGAATCGCAAACGTCACGTTGTTGAGCCCCAACACCACGCCGTAAAAACGGCTTAAATTCCGCGCTTCGACGACCGCACTCATTCTGGTTTTATCCTTCCCCATAACACCGTGAGCGACGCACTGACCAGAATCACGAGGCCGACGATCACGCCGCCGATTTCATCGGTGCCCACCTGAGTGGCCGCCTGCCCTATTTCCTTCGCCATCTGCGGATTCAGCATCGGCAAAATTCCCGCCGCTTCGGTCAGCGTATCACCCAACGCGAACACTTCGTCGCTGACCATCTTCAGGTCGTAACTGAAACTCAAGTGCCCCACCCAACTCGGCAACGCCTTGGTTTTCGCGACAATGCTCATCACGATCCATAGTCCAATCCAAGAAATCCGCGCCACCGCCGCCGTCTTGGCCAAGGCCGATACCCCAAACGCCACGGCACCGATCACCACCATCGCGATGAGGTTAAAAACCAACGCCGCCCCCATCGCCTCCAACGAGTAATTGAAGAACACCATGTCCGGCACCAGCGCCATGCTGACCACCCAGCCAATCACCAACGGCGCGGTCCACAACAGCAGCAGCACCCCGACAATCGTGCCCAGTTTGCCTAGCAAATAATCCCGTGGCGTGAGCGGTCGCGCCAAGTAAATCGTCAACGCCTGACTCGCCCGATCCCGCGTAATCAGCTGCGGCACCAGCAGCGTCATCGCCACCAAACTCAACCACAGGCCGAGTTGGGCCTGCACCCAAAACACGACTTTATACGCGCCGGTCACGAGCATATCGGGATACAACAGTAACAGCGCACTCACCGCGCTCATCACCGCCTCCACCCTCGGGCCACCCTTTTGCGCCAACGCGGTGAGCCATCCGTTTTCGGCCAAGGTCTGCGAAAACACGAATCCCGCCACCGCCACCAGTAATCCGGCCACACAACCGAGTCCGATCAAGATGCGGAAAAGCTTCCCCTGCATCAATTGCCTCAAGCCCATCGACGCAATCGTCCACCGCCGCGCCATCACGCCGGCGCGGGGCCCATCCCAGCGATTAAAATCCAACGAGGGTCCGCTCATGCCTTGCCTCCCGTCTGACCTGAATTTTCCAGCGCCTGCATAAACAAGGTCTGCAACGCATCCGGGCTCGAAAAGATATGGGCCGGCGGCAACGCATGCGCCTGCATCAGTTCCAACAACCACTGACTCGATTCCGTCTCACTCGCGACGCGCAACCGTCCGTTGGACAAAGCCTCCACCGCGTGACCCGCCGCCGTCAGCACCGCGACGTATTGGTCATGCGCGGCCATCGGCGCCAATTCCACCACCCGCGCGCGTCGCGCTTTGAGATTCGCCATGGAGTCGTGTTCGACAATCTGCCCGCCGGCGATGATCACCACTCGATCGCAGATCCGCTCCACATCCTGCAAGAGATGCGAAGAAATGATCACGCTGATCCCGAACTCGCGCCAGAGGCTGCCGATGAGTCGCAAAATGTGCTCACGGCCGCTGGGATCGAGGCCGTTGGTCGGCTCGTCCAAAATTATCAGCGCCGGATCATGCACCAGCGCTTGGGCCAACTTGGCCCGCTGCCGCATGCCGGTCGAATAGGTGTCGATCGATCGATACCGCTCCTGCCCCATGCCCACCAAATCGAGCATCTCATGGGCCCGCTGCCGGGCCGCTCGAAACGACATGCCGGAAAGTTGCCCACAGTAGGTCACGTATTCGCATCCCGCCAACCCGGGAATATGACAATCCTGCTCCGGTCCGTAGCCCACCCGCTCCCGCGACTCCCGGTTGCTCGAACGGATGTTGCGCCCCAGCACCTGCGCGCCTCCCGCGGTCGGGGTTTCGAGGTTGAGTAAACACTTCAAGAACGTGGTCTTCCCCGCGCCATTCGGGCCCAACAGCCCAATCGTGCCGGGGGGAATCGACACGGTGACATTGTTCAACGCCCGCATCGTCCCGTAGGTCTTGGTCAACCCCTGCGTTTCAATAATCGGATCCGCCATCATTCAGTCTGGGTTCGGGCGCAGGTTGAGCAAAAGACACAGTTCATCTTCGCCTATCACACACCCAGCCCGGCTGGGGTTACAACTTTCTCAAAAATTATTTAAATCGCCGCCGGTATCACGGGAATCGAGAGGTCGGGACGCAAAGCCCAACCCAGCTCCCAGGACCGGCGTTCCAATACCAAGAGCGTTTGGTATTGGAATTTCACAGAAGCGCCAGGCCCGGTTTACCGTGATATATCGGGCAAAGAACCTGACCGGAGGAATGTCTGAGATTGCCACAAAGAGGCAGGAAAGGGAACCAAGTGGGACTAGATCACAATGCGGGAGGGGTTTTACACCCCGACTCGTCAAGTGGCGACGTAGGCTTACGCCGACGTCTGTTGAAAAATAGACTTTAGCGCAACGCGTTCTGAGGTAAGGCGTGACCGCCCTCCGTCGTCCCGCTTGGCGGGACTTTGGAGGACACGCTGGGCGCGCCGCAGGCTAATGGTCAATGAAGCCAGTGGGCCTGCACGGATGGCGAAGAATTGGCAGGATTCGCGTTGAGGCAGATGCGGACGGCCCAGCGGTCCTGTCCCTACCTTTCGCAGTCCAAATCATTCAAAACGTTGGTTTTACGCACCCGCTGTCGGGGTATAAAACCCCTCCCACCTTTCGACCGTGGGCGCAGTGCGGTCTTCTTCGCTTCCTCCGCTAAGAAACTTGAAGTCAAAATCCACGAGAATGCCGGGCGTAAACCCCTAACCACAAATAAGTTACTCACCATGATGTGGGTCGGGCTTTACGCCCGACATCCCGCGCTCCTGTGAAAAGTCTCATTCATTTCAGGGATGGGGACAATGGTAGTTCCCTGAATGGCGTCTAGCGCCCAACAGCGCCTCGAACTCGCCCCTCCGTCTGCACCCAAACCGAACTCCGAAGTTGCGTGGAAACTACGATTGCGTCGCCTTCTAATTCCTTATGTCCGCCCGCACCGCCACCGTCTCTCCGACCTACGGTCAGATTGTGCGCATGGCGTGGCCGGTGATTCTGGCCAATGCCGCGACTCCGCTGCTCGGCCTCGTCGATACGGCCGTGATCGGCCACACGCGTCCCGCCGCGGCCTTGGGCGCCATTGCCATCGGTGCATTGGTGCTCAACTTCATATACTGGGCGTTTGGTTTTCTGCGTATGAGCACCACCGGATTCGTGGCCCAAGCCGCCGGGGCGGAAGACTTTTTTGCGGTCCGCGCGGCCACGCTGCGTGCGCTCGTGACCGGGACCGCGCTCGGACTCGGCATCGTCATCCTGCAACTGCCCTTGGCCACCGTCGGATTTCACCTGATGGAGGCGACGGATGAAATTACGCGACTCGGCCACGACTACTTTACCATCCGCGTGTGGGCGGCTCCAGCCACCTTGGTCACCTTTGCCATTTCGGGGGCGATGATCGGACTCGGGCGGATGCGTGAGTTGCTGGCTCTGCAGCTCGTCCTCAACGGCCTTAACATCGTGCTGGATCTGGTGTTCGCCGGAGTGCTCGACGGCGGCGTGCGCGGAATCGCTTACGGCACCTTGATCGCCGAGTGGACCGCTGCCCTTTACGGACTGAGTCGCATCATCCGCATGCTCCGGAACCAACATCATGATGCGTTAACGTTCCTGCCTTGGGCCGAGCTGCGCCGGCTCGAGGCGTTGCGAGGCACCTTCATCGCCCAAGGCAACATCATGATCCGCACCCTCGCGATGTTGGCCGGCTTCGCGTGGTTTACCCGCCAAGGCGCCGCCCTCGGGGAAATCACGTTGGCGGCCAACCACATCCTCATCAGCTTGATCGGGTTCTGCGCCTTCTTTCTCGACGGCTTTGCCCTGCCGGCGGAAACGCTCGTTGGCACGGCCAAGGGACGACGCGATCTGGCGCTTTTTGATCACGCGGTGGCCCGCACCACCCTGCTCGCCGCATTCACGGCGCTGGCGTTGTCTCTCGTATTAGTCATCGCCGGGCCGACCATTATTCAGGCCATGACCAACCTTGAAGCAGTTCGGTCCCGCACCGGTGAGTTCCTCGGATTTGCCGCCATCTACGTGGCCCTCTCGGTTTCCGCGTTTCAACTCGACGGAATCTTCATTGGCACGACCCACACCCGTGAAATGCGCAACGCCAGTCTGGCGTCCGCCGGGATATTCATGGCCAGTAGCGCGTGGCTGGTGCCCACTTACGGTCCTGTCGCCCTCTGGTTGACGTTTATCGGCTACGTCGTCGTGCGCGCCATCACATTGGCATTTTACTATCCTCGACTACGGCGACAGGTTATCGAGTGAAGCCGCGTAACGTATACCTCGACTCCTGAAATTTAGGTTCGGGCTTCGGGTGATCTTCTGCCCTACTCAAAATTCCCTTACTTTCTTACCATGAAACCAAAACTCCTCCGACCTCTTTTACTCACCCTCGGCATTGCCTTGGCCTCCGTTTCCGTTTCCGCCGCCCAGTTCAAAGCCCTTCTTATTACCAAGACCGATGGGTGGCATCATGATTCCATCGCCGCGGCCGTTCCGGCCCTGCAGGATCTGGCCAAACTGCACGACTTCGACCTTGTTTGGCCTAACACCTTGGCCATCGTGTCGGACCAAGGACTGGCCGACTTCGACGTCATTATTTTTGCCCTCTCCACCGGCGATATCCTCAACGACGAACAACAAGCTGCCGTGGAAAAATTTGTCCAAAACGGGGGTGGGATCGCCGGCATTCACAGTGGCGGCACCGACACTGAATATGGCTGGGATTGGTGGACGAAGGGCATGGGTCACATGTTCCACATCCACCCTGCCGTGCAGACGGCCACCATTGAGGTGTTGGAGCCCAACTTCCCCGGCATGGATCGTTTTTCCCCGCGGTTTCTCGCCACCGAGGAGTGGTATGAGTTCGACGCTTCCCGCAATGACAAGCTCCACTACCTCCTCGCGGTCGACGAATCGACTTATGCGCCCGCGGCAAATTGGGGCGCCAAGAAAGGCGACGGCATGGGCGCGTTTCACCCCGTCTCTTGGTTTAATAATTACGACGGCGGACGTATCTTCTACACCGCGTT
>CAXBOL010000393.1:0-5325 GCA_963977295.1 uncultured Opitutaceae bacterium | reverse complement strand
GCGTTGAAACTAGTCTATTTGATCAGGTTGTTGGTATCAACGAACTCGAAGCAATTTTCCGCGATTTCTGTGATCCACATCGCTG
This sequence comes from uncultured Opitutaceae bacterium, assembly GCA_963977295.1. Lineage (GTDB taxonomy): Bacteria > Verrucomicrobiota > Verrucomicrobiia > Opitutales > Opitutaceae > Actomonas. Next base: position 5,240 of record CAXBOL010000393.1, on the reverse strand, counting down.
CTGAAACTAAGTTAAAGTCTCCGTAGCACCAGCACCCAGTCATTGCCGCGTTCCTCGTCGGCAGGAGGATCGAATTTGGCGGATCCAGCTCGGGATGGCAGGGTAAAGAGAGGGATGCGAGTCGCGTTGCGCGGGTTGAACCAAAAGCCAGAAGTTGGGACCACGGCAAGATCGAGGGTGAATTCGCCGCCAAAGGGAACATAGGCAACCAGCGTTGAGAAATCGGGTGTCGCGGCGATCCGGATGGCGTCCGCGCCGGTGGTGGGACCTGAGACCACAGTCTTTTCATTCGGCATCAACTCAGTCCACGGCAGCGACTCCATTAATGCTTTGAGGTAGCCGACCTGGTGTGCTCCCGGGTAGTGGATCGCCTCGGGCCAAGCGGTGCGGGGGGCGAGCGCTCCGGAAACCCCGGGACGCCACATTTGCCACACGCTGTGGTGGCCGTAGGTGTGGCCCAAGGCGCCAGCGAGCACGGACCAATAGGCGGCCCGGCGGGTAGCGAAAGCGCCGAACCATCCATTCTCCGGTTTAAACCCAATCGGAATATCTTCGTAGCAGGGCTCGCCGTCGACGACCGGTTTGGTCGGCTCGCGCCGGTAGTCGGTCAAAGTGTCCTTGAAGTTAGGGTAGTCCGGATCGCCATGACCACTTTGATGCATGTTGAAATCGAGCCACTTCGCTGCGTGGAAATAGCGAGCAGAGGTTTGGCGTCCTTGCGGGTGGTAGGTGATGAGGTGGCGACCCTGATCGCCTTCGCGCAACCCTTTGGCCATGGCCTCGATGATCGCGAAGTCGTCGGGTTCCTCCGGGCTTCGATCGCCGCCCAATACCCAGACCACGGCAGCGTTGGCGTAACGTTGGCCCAGAAATCGGCCGAAGGTGTAGGCGTTGGAGGGCGTGAAAATTTCGGGGCCGACCCCCCACTTGCGGTTAAACTTATCTCCCCAAGTGGGCAGCAGTGCTATGACGAGCCCGCTTCGATTCGCCTCGGCCACGACGCGATCGACGTGGGCGAAGTAGGCCTCGTTAGGTCGGGTCGGGTCCAGCTCGTGCAGCGGTAAATCGCCTTGGGCATTAGGGACCTTCAGTCCGTTTTGTTCGGCCAGGATAACCGTTTGGACGACATTGAATCCCTGATCTTGGCGGACGTGCAGGTAGTGTTTAGATTCCTCGAAATCCAGTCGGTGCAACAATTCCCACGCGGTGTCAGCCAACCAGAAAAACGGGGCCTGATCGGAGGTCTCGAGGTGTCGATGGTTTTCACTGATCCGCAATTGTGGGGCAGGTGCAGCGGACGCGGACGCGAAAAGGAGGGCCCCCAGCAAGCAGAGGAGGCGGGGATGGGAATACGATCTAATGGGGTAAAGTGGCATGGGGGAAACCGGGGGGCACAAATAAAGCGGACCGCGAAACGAGTTACGGTCAAGGTGGCTTGCGGTTTAAGTTAAAAAGCTCTGTCGTTGGTCTACTCACTTCCCTTCGAATCATTCCGCTTCATGTCATCCAAACGTCCCAATATTATTGTTTTTTTCACTGATCAACAACGTGCCGACACGACCGGGGCACACGGCAACCCGTTGGGGCTTACGCCGAATTTTGATCGCATGGCGCGCACGGGGACGCACGTCTACAACAGCTTTACGTGTCAGCCGGTCTGCGGTCCGGCGCGGTCGTGTTTGCAAACCGGAGTTTACGCGTCGCAAACGGGAGTGTGGCGGAATGGTCGACGCCCGCACGAGCACCTCAAAAAGCTGGGTATCAAACGGGTTACATCGGCAAATGGCATTTGATGTCCCACGAGTATCATGGGGCGGTGCCCAAAGAAGGGCGGGGCGGCTACGATTATTGGCTGGCGGCCAATCTGCTGGAGTTTGTTTCGGGTCCTTACGATACGCACCTGTGGGACAAGGACGATCAGGAACATGTGCTGCCGGGCTATCGGGTGGATGCGCAGACGGACGCGGCGATCCGCTACATTGACGACAAAGCGGCGGACGCAGATCCGTTTTTTCTCTTCCTCTCGTATCTCGAGCCTCACCACCAAAATCACAGCGACGATTATCCGCCACCTGCAGGTTACGAGGAAGCCTACACCCAAGCCCCGTTGCCCCCAGACCTCGCCAAACTTGGCGGCACGGCACCGCAGCATTGGCCGGGATATTGCGGCATGATCAAACGGTGTGATGAAGCCCTGGGTCGCATCATGGATGCGTTGAAAAGTCTTAAAATCGACGAGAACACCATCATCCTCTTCACTTCGGATCACGGGTGTCATTTCAAGACGCGCAATGCGGAATACAAACGCTCGTGTCACGAAGCCTCGATTCGGGTGCCCACCGCGATTTGTGGTCCCGGTTTCAACGGAGGGGGGCGTCTTGCCCAGTTGTGCAGCCTGATCGATGTGCCTCCGACGCTGCTCGACGCGGCGGGGATTGATACGCCCGAACACATGATGGGCCGCTCGATCAAGAAACTGGTCGCGGATCGCTCCACGGATTGGCCTGATGACGTTTACGTGCAAATTAGCGAAAGCCACACGGGACGGTGCGTGCGCACCGCCCGTTGGAAATACAGCGTGCGTTACGACGCAGTAGGGGATGACGGCAAGCCGGTCGATGCCGAGACGGCCGACGTCTACACCGATGATTTTCTTTACGACCTCCAGTCCGATCCATGGGAGCAAACCAATCTCATCGGAATGAAACCCTTTGCGGGCGTCGTGGCGGAAATGCGGGAACGGCTCAAGCGACGCATGGCCGCCTGCGGGGAACCAGAGGCGAAGTTCATCGATGCGCCGGACTCCTTCGCCTTCCAGCGTCAGCCGGAATATTACGGCGGGTCGAAGTTATCCTGAGTAAATGGGAGGTGGGCCTCGGCAGGTGAATTCCCTACAACGAGATATGAAAGACGGATCAAGTGTAGCGGCGTCGCTTGCCGACGACCGCAGTGGCGGGTAAGGGTTCTCGATAAGGGGCTGCGGGCCGGGAACCCTGATGAATCGGACTCTCCCGGTATTGTCTTATTGCGGTGGGGCTAAAAAATCACCCAGACGGCGATGAAACACGCGAGGTAGATTGCGAACCAAAATTTGAAGCTTCGATACCACACCGGCGCGGGTCCGGTTTGAACAGGCTCGGCGGCGGCGCGGATACATTCCAGTTTCTCGGGCAAAGGTGCTGCCGTCATCGCACTCAAACCGTAGAGCACGACGGTGAAGATGATAAAGAATACCGGGTAGATGTGGTAAAAGTGGGCGTTGGCGATGATCTCTGGCAAGTGGGGGCGCAGTGAGGGCAAGGTGCTGAAGGCGATGTAGGTGATGCCCAGCACGAGTCCGCTCAATAATACACCCACGGCCCCGACACCGTTCACGCGTTGGGAAAAGCGTCCCCAGATATAGCATACGCCGGTGGGCAAAATCATGAAGCCGGTGACCTTGAGCACGATGGTGTAGATGCCTTGGTCGAGCGTGAGGAAAAACGGCGCGGCGAATACGCCCCAAGCGAGATTGGTGGCAGAGAAAGTTTTTCCGACCATCACGGCTTCGCGCTCTGAAGCGTTGGGTCGCACCAGAGGCCAGATGTCCAAGGCAAACAGACCCGCGATGGCATTGATGGAAGAGTCTTGGCTCGACATCATCGCGGCCAACAATCCAGCCAAAACCAGCCCCGACACGCCGACCGGTAGGAAGTCGCGCACCATCATGGCGTAGGTGGTGTCAGGCGCGGCTTGCGGATACAGCGTGAGGGCGACCAGTCCCGGGATGGTGAAGAGGAGAATGCCGCCAAGTTTAAGAAACGCCCCAAAGAGCATGCCTTTACGGGCCTGATCAATGTCTTTGGCGCCGAGGGCGCGTTGGAGGAGGGCGATGTTACAAAAGGCGTAAAAGGCGGCGTGCATCATTTGACCGGGAAATGCCGCATCCCACGGGAAGTAGGGGTCGCCGCGCGGTCGCAACATCTCAAACATCTCTGGTCCGGCGGATTGATGGAGCGCACCGAATCCGCCGACCTTGATGACACCGACGATGGCTACGGTCAGACCCCCAACGAGCATGATCACGACCTGCACGACATCGGTCACGACAACCGAGCGGAGTCCGCCCATGGTCGCGTAGAGTCCGACCGTGCAAGCAATCGAAAGGGCCGCGAGCGTGATGTTGGTTGGATTGATGTCCCAGCCGAAAAGCCCGAGGGCGGCAAGGGCCCCGGTGTAGAGCCCCAAGGGCATCAGGAGGATATTCTGACAGACGAACAGACCACTGAAGAGAATCTTGGCGGTGGTGTTAAAGCGGAGTTCCAGAAACTGAGGGATGGTGAAAATCTTACTCCGCAGAAACAGCGGCATGAAGATAATGGCTGAAACCACCAGCATGAGACCGCCGTTGATCTCGGGAATGATGGCCGCGAATCCGGCTTTGAACGCCAGGCCCGACCCGCCGATGAAGGCGCCAATGGAGATGTTGGTGGCGAAGAGAGAGAAACCGATCAGCACCCAGTTGAAGCTGCGCCCGCCAAGGTAGTAGTCCTCTTTCGACGTGCTGGCCTTACGGCCAATCCACAGCCCGTAGAGGGTGATGCCGACAAGGTAGAACACCACAACGGCAATATCGATGGAGCGATCAGACATGAACGGGAGCGGGGGTAATCGCTCCCGGGGCGTGCTGGCGAAACCGAATCTATTTCACCGTAAAGTAAATGAGGGTCGATTAACGGATGCGACGCAGCGTCAAGAGCCTAAATTCGGGTGCCTCTGCTCCGACCAAATCGGTCACGCGCAGCGTCATCACCCCGGCCCCAGGCTGGAGATCGACCTCGCCCAGAGAAAAGCGTTTGAACTCCTTCACGTAAGATTCCTGACGAGGAATGCGGTCGTGCTCGGCACCCGATTCCGGGGGATTCCAAGGCTCGGTGACGCGCCGCCGTGCCGACGTTGTCTGCCAACTGAATTCCAATTCGCTGCCCACGCTTTCCGGTGCGCAGGTGTAGTAAATCTCTATCTCGAATCGACCCGCCGCCGGGACCTCAACCGTCCAAGTCAGGAAATCATCCGGCGAACGCCAAAGGCGAATGTAGGAGCAGTTCGGATATTTGTTGGAGCGTTCCAGTCCGCCATGCAGATCGGCGTCGCGGGCCGGAAGAGGGGTGTATTCGGTATCGGGGTGGCCGACGAGCATGGGCGGATGCTGATCCGCACCGGTGGCCAACATTTCCGCCCGCCACTCGACAACAGCCTGT
>CAXBOL010000392.1:0-5325 GCA_963977295.1 uncultured Opitutaceae bacterium | reverse complement strand
CCCACCGCTTTCGTGTGTTTCGTGGTAAAAACCCACAGGCTGACCGTTCCGTATCAGTGTTAATCTGTGTTCATCTGTGGTTAAAAAACAAACCACTCCATCCCACCCACTGCCCCCCAACCATGTAGCCACAAAGAGGCACTAAAATTCACAAAAAAGAACCGCCCCGGCAAACTGCCCACCCCCGCGCCTGTAGGCACCACCACCACCCGAAAACAGAATACCCCCTCCGCCCATAGAAACCTAAACCCGCCCAACCTACCCCACCGCTTTCGTGTGTTTCGTGGTAAAAACCCACAGGCTGACCGTTCCGTATCCGCGTTAATCTGTGTTCATCTGTGGTTAAAAAAACAAACCAGTCCCCCCCTCCCTGCTCCACAGACGCCGCCCCCTTTTTCCCAGCTCCTCATCCACCCCACCTCCTCATGACTCACTTCCGTTCTGGTATCATTCTCGCCACCTTGCTCGCCGCGATCGCAGCGCCCGCCCAACAGGCCAACGTCAACCTCGACTGGAATCCGCAGCACAACGCGGAGAACCTTGTCCCCTTCAGCGCGCCGCTCAATTCCCCCGAGGTCCACCCCGACCGCACCGTCACCTTTCGGGTGAAGGCCCCAGCCGCCAAAACCGTGGCCCTCAATGGCGCCATCCTCGCGGCCTTCGGCAAAAGCTGGGGCGACACCCTGCCGTTCGAACCGGGCGAAGACGGCATCTGGACGCTCACCATTGGGCCGGTCCGTCCCGACATCTACGCCTACCTCATTCAAATCGACGGGGTGCAGGTCGCCGATCCCTCCAACACCATCGCCGCCTTCACCGGCATGCCGCCCTACAGTCAGCTCGTCGTGCACGGCGACGGCCCGGCCTACTACGATGCCCGGCCGGTTCCCCATGGCGCCATCACCCGCCATATTTATCATTCCCATGTCACCGACGGCGAACGCGACCTCTACGTGTATACGCCTCCCGGATACGACCCCGCCAAAACCTATCCCGTCCTTTACCTGGTCGGCGGCAGCGGCGAACTCCCCCACAACTGGATCCACGACGGCCGGGCCAACTTCATTCTGGACAACCTGCTCGCCGAAGGCCGCGCCGAACCGATGCTCATCGCCATCCCCAACAACCAGATGATTCACCGCCGCCACCCGCAGCACACCGAACTCACTTTCGACCTCTTCGAACGCGAACTGCGCGAACACGTCATCCCCTTGGTCGACGCCACCTACGCCACCTGGCCCGTTCCGTCCGGCCGCGCCTTGGCCGGTCTCTCCATGGGCGGCCGCCACGCCATGATTGTCGGCCTGCGCTCCCTCGATCTGTTTGCTAACTTCGGCATTCTCAGTGCCGGCGGCACCGACGCCGAGGAAGTCCTTTCCGCGTTCCTCAACGATCCCGCCGCCAACGACAAGGTCGACTTCCTCTTTGTCGGCCAGGGCAAAATGGAAGCCGAGGGACGCTGGAACGATCGCGTCCAAGGCCTGCTCGACGCACTCACCGCCCACGGCATTGAGCATGAGTATTACGTTGGCGGATACACTGCCCACGACTGGGCCACCTGGCGCGACCTGCTCCACGTCCGCTTTCTCCCGCACTTGTGGCGCCACTGATCACGCTTACCCATGAAAAATAGCCTTCTCACTTTTTTGGTCGCATCGACCGTCATCATGGCCACCGAACCACCCCCGCCGGTTGCCATTCAATCCGGTCTGGTCCGGGGCGAGCGCCAGGGCGACCTCACCGTTTACAAGGGCATCCCCTTCGCCGCCCCGCCCGTCGGCGACCTCCGCTGGCGGGCCCCACAGCCCGCCCTCTCGTGGGACGGGGTAAAACCGACCACCGCCTACGGCCCGGACCCCTTCCAAGGCGACGGCACCGGCCACGTCAGTGAAGACTGCCTCTATCTCAACATCTGGACCCCCGCCAAATCTCCCGACGCCAAGGTGCCGGTCCTCGTTTGGATCTACGGAGGTGGGTTTTCTTTTGGCGGCAACGCCAATCCCACCCACAACGGGGAGTTTCTGGCCCGCAAAGGGGTCGTGCTCGTGACCGTGAACTACCGTGTCGGCCCCCTTGGTTTCCTCGCCCACCCCGATCTCAGTGCCGAGTCCCCTCACCACGTTTCCGGCAACTACGGCCTGCTCGACCAGATCGCCGGTCTGCAGTGGATCCAAGACAACATCGCGGCCTTCGGCGGTGACCCCGACCGCGTCACCATCTTCGGCGAATCCGCCGGCGGTATCGCCGTCAGCATGCTCTGCGCTTCGCCCCTCGCTGAGGGTCTTTTCCACGGGGCCATTTCCCAAAGCGGCGGGTCGTTCGGCCCCGACCGGGAGACCACCTACCCCGGCGAGAACATGCACCTGCTGGCCAACGCCGAGGCCGCCGGGGTCGCCTTCGCCACCCGCGCCGGCGTGGATTCACTCGCCGCCTTCCGCGCGCTGCCCCCCGGCCAAATTCCACCCGGCTTCGGCAGTGGCGCGGCCTGGCCCATTGTCGACGGCTGGGTCATCCCTGATGATCAATACAAACTCTACGAAGCCGGCCGCTACCACGACGTCGACATCCTCGTGGGCTATAATTCCGACGAAGGTCTGAGTTTCTCCCGCGAAAAAACCCCCGCCGAATTCATCACCAACGTAAAAAAACGCTACGGTCCCTGGGCGGAGAAACTCCTGGCCGCGTATCCGGTGGGTGATGACAACGTGCCCAAGACCGCCCGCGACCTCATGCGGGACGCCGCGTTCGGTTGGCAGACGTGGAGCTGGGCCCGACTGCAGGCCCGGACCGGCGACGCCAACGTCTTCCTCTATTACTTCGATCAACACCCCGCACGCCCCACCACCGGTCCGCAGGCAGACCATGGCATGCCGCACGGCGTAGACGTGCCCTATGTCTTTCAGACCCTCAATCGAGAGGACCCCAACCTCACCGCCGGCGACTGGGCCATCTCCGAAACCGTGTCCACCTATTGGACCAATTTCGCGCGGCGCGGTGACCCCAACGGCCCGGGGGTCCCGGCGTGGCCACAATTCACCCTCGAAAATCCGCAGGTGATGCATTTCCACGATGAGGCCACCGTCGGCCCTGTCCCCAGTGAAAATTCCCTACTGATCCTCGACCAATACTTCGCCTGGCGCCGCACCCCGGAAGGCGCCGACTGGGCCAAGTAACCCTCCCTCTTCAACCTGAGATAAACGTCCAGTTTTCCCCCAAACCCCAAAGCCCGACCCCTTTTTTCGCCTCTTCGGAACAACCGACCGCACCAACCCCAAACCCCAAAGCCTGATCCCTTTTTCGCCTTCCGAACCAGCGGCGAAGCATCGGAAGAACCCCGCCTAGGCAATACACCCTAGAAGCCAGTCCTCGACTCCGTGATCGGACTCCGACAGTTTCGCCCCGTTTTCGAGAATAACGATGCCGACTACCCCACTATTTCGACAAAAAGGCCTACCGGTCACCGTAGTTTCGGTGCGTCATAATGACGCTAAAACGACAAAAAATTCCGGCAAATGTCCAAAATTTTGTGCATTTGCTCGGGTTAATGCACAATTTATTGTGTCCATATAACGTTGTGCAAAAAATCAATTAAATGAAATACAAAGATCCTAAACCTGAAGTTCTCCGAATCGAGGAGCTTGTAAAAGATGTAAAATCCGGGGACATCAAGCTTCCAAAGTTTCAGAGACCTTTCGTGTGGAAGAAGGAGGACATTCTCAAATTACTTGATAGCATATATCGCGGATATCCAATTGGTTCGATATTACTCTGGCTTACTCATGAAGAACTCGCCAGCGAACGAAATATTGGAGGCATGGAAATAAATGAGCGTCCTGATGAATATCCTACAAATTACCTACTAGATGGTCAGCAGAGACTGTCGTCTCTTTGTGGAGCACTGTATTGGTCGGGAGAGGACTCTAATAGCATTTGGAATATTGCATTTGATGTCGAGAAAGAGACCTTCGTGTATCCAAAAACAGACTCAAAAGTTTCTTACTTTCCCTTGAATAAGCTCATAGACACGCGGGACTTCTTGGCGCAATGTCGGACATTCGACGCCCATGCCAAGAGGGATGACTTCTATGAAAAAGCGGAGAGGTTGCTCAATTCAATTAAAGATTATCGAATAGCCGCCGTTCGTATCGGTGACATGAAGTTGAATGAAGTCGCGCCTATATTCGAGCGGATAAACAGCTCAGGCCGACAGTTAACGATGGTCGACCTGATGAGGGCCGCAACTTGGAAAGGGGGATTTGATCTTAGCGATGCTATAAAGGAAGTGAGAAGTGCATGTGAATCAAAGCATTTTGAAGGTATTAAAGAATTGCATATTCTAAGAAGCATATCGGCAGCCGCTGGAAACGGAATTCACAAAGAGGACTTGGACAAGTTGAGAGACTGCACATCGGACGAATTGAAGAGTGCAGCAGAGAAAGCTCAGCAGGCATACACACTAGCTGTCGATTTCCTGACCTCAGAACTACCATTAACGTCAATATCCTACTTGCCATATGGATTGCAACTCACGCTTTTGGTTGAGTTTTTTAATTTATGTCCACGTCCATCTATTGCGCAAAGAGACGAGCTTCGGAAATGGTTTTGGACATCTTCATTCACTCGATATTTTGGCATTGCGAATACTGGCTTAATAACGAAGTCATTATCCGAGATTAGGGCCTTTTCACGGCTGGAGACTACTACGATCCCTGTGCCTAAGGAGGTTACTCCGGCGTCACTCTTGAGAGATAACTTTATTCTAAACAAAGCGAATAGTCTCACATTCGCGCTTATACTTGCTACACAGGGTCCGAAATCATTTTTGGATGGAGCTCCAGTGGATACCCGCAGAGCCCTAGCATACCCTAACCGACTAGAATACCATCATATCTTCCCCAAGGCCTTTTTAAAGAAACTTGATTTCTCTTCTCGAAAGATCGATTATCATTTAAATATCGCTATGATAAATCTTTCTGATAATAGAGAGATACTTGATTCTAAGCCTTCGGATTATTTTAAAATTATGGAAGATCGACTTGGTGATAGAATGGAGATGGTAATGCTGAGCCATTTCATTTCTCCCGAAGGGATTGAATGTGCCAAGGCAAACGATTTTGAGGGATTTATTCTAGAAAGAGAAAGACTTTTATCGGAAGCCATACATGATCTATCAAAGAATGGCACAACAAGACGATGGAGAACAACGATTTAGGCTGCGCCTAAATCGTGGCTCATCTCGACGTTGATCTAGCTGCGATTATACAAGAGTTAAAATAGGAAAACTTGTCCGAGGCGGTGATGCGTCGGTAAATCATGGATACGCCA
>CAXBOL010000391.1:0-5345 GCA_963977295.1 uncultured Opitutaceae bacterium | reverse complement strand
TGGTCTGATTTTCGCCCCCAATGGCCAGTCTTTTCTTAACAAAGTAGAAATAGATCTTCCCCGGGAATGAGCACGGCACTCGCCAACCACTATTTCGTAAACCTGGCTCTGTGAACTCCGTGCATTGCTCCGTGATCTCATAACAACGTCTTGAATGATTTGGACTAAAGAAAGGTAGGGACGGACGGCCCGGCTGTCCGCAGTTGCTTGGCGAGGGAGTTGTGCCGGAGCCATCAGCATGATGGCGCGCCCAGCGTGTCCTCCAAAGTCCCGGCTCAGTGACCCACTTAACCCGCAGCATTAAGATTCATGGTTTTCTTGACGGTCATAAGGTCGCGTCACTGACCCTGGTGGCGGAGCATAGGATGGGTGATAGGGTATGACCTCAAAACCTCTCCTCGGGTGGAACAGTTTCGATAGTTTTGGCGGCTACCTGCACGAGCAGGCGGCTTTCGCCCAATTGGAAGCTTTCGCGACCAACCTCGCTCCCCATGGCTACGACTACTTCGTGGTCGATATCGGGTGGTATGGCGAATACCAGCTCAAGCCCGGCACGATGTATCCTTCGCCGGAAACCAAACACGCGCTCGATGCTCACCTTGATGAGTATGGATTGCTGCAGCCGTCGCAGTGTTATTTCCCCAACGGCCTTGGTCCGCTGATCCAGCGCACGCACGATCTTGGGCTCAAATTCGGCGTGCACCTCATGCGAGGAATTACGCGCAAAGCCGTGGCACTGAAACTGCCCATCAAGGGAGCCCCGGGAATTACGGCGGCCGACATCGCAGACCCTTCGTCGACGTGTCCATGGTGTCACTACAACTACGGCATCGATATGGCCAAACCGGGTGCGCAAGCCTACCATGATGCCTTGGTGCAGCAGCTCGCCGATTGGGGTGTCGACTTCATCAAGGCCGACGACATTACGAGTTTCCCGGATGAAATCCTCGCTTACGTGAAAGCGATCAAAAAATGCGGCCGGGACATCAAGTTGAGTTTGTCGCATGGCGGCGAAGCAGACCCAAAGCTGCTGCCGGTTTACCGCCAGGCAGACATGCTGCGCATCACCAAGGATATTTGGGATGACCCCGAATCGATCGAGCGTTCGTTTAATGCCTGGGCTTATTGGCAGCCCTACACCGAGCCCGGGTTTTGGCCGGACTTGGATATGATTCCCTTTGGCGATCTGCAAACCATGAGCCCTGAACCCGAACGCGGTGAATTGCCGGAAGGCAAGAATCCCTCACTCTGCGGCAAAGGATTCCGTCGTCGTGATCAACTGAACCCGGAAGAGCGTAAGACCTTCATGACCCAGCGGGCGCTGAGCGCCTCACCGCTGATGTTCGGCGGAGACATGACCACGCTCAACGCGGAGGAACTCCGTCTGTTGACCGATCCGCGGATGTTGGCCTGCAATCAAAACGGCGTATCGGGTTCCGTGATCTATATGCGGGGCGATGTGCAAGTGTGGCGCGCGGAGTCGCGCACCGAACTGGGGTGCGGGGGGATGGCGGGGTTCAATCGTAACCCAGCACGGCAACCCGAATCGTTGATCCTCACGGCCGACCGACTGGGCATGGCGGCGGGCACGACGCTGCATGACATCTGGGAAGACCGCTCTTTGGGCACGTTGGCGGATCATCCGCATCTGCAGTTGCCCCCGTTGGGGTGTGTGTTCATCGAATACACGAGTGCTCGCATCGAAGCGGGTGTCACCCGTCCTGAACCCCATCAACAACCTCACGCGTCTTCATGAAGAAATTTTCCTGGTTCCTGCTCCTCGTCATCCCGGTCTGGTCTGCCTTTGCGGCGGAATGGGAGATTCTTGACCCCGAAGGCCGACCGCACGCTCGCCATGAGGCGGCCTTCGTGGAGTGTGGCGGCAAATTCTATCTGCTGGGCGGTCGACGAATTCAACCGGTGGATATTTACGATCCCGCAACCAACACCTGGTCGGAAGGCAAAGCGCCGCCGGTGGAGATTCACCATTTTCAGCCGGTGGTGTGGCGCAACCGCATCATCCTCGCGGGTGCCATGACCGGAAAATATCCTCGTGAAACGGCTTTGCCCCGCTTCCTGATCTACGATCCTGCCTTGGACACATGGACGCAAGGCGCACAGATTCCTGAATCCCGCCGACGGGGTGGGGCGGGCACAGTGATCACCGATGGCGTGCTCTACATGGTGGCGGGCATCATCAACGGTCATTGGGATGGCAACGTTGCGTGGCTTGATGCGTTTGACCTCGAAACCGGTGAGTGGAAACAACTCCCCGATGCGCCGCACATGCGTGATCATTTCCAGGCCGGGGTGTTGGATGGGAAAATTTACGCCGGGGGAGGACGTCGTTCCTCGGCCAAGACGAACGAAACGTTCGCGCTCGTGGAGCCGGCATTGGATATTTATGATATTGCGAGCGGCACTTGGTCGACGGCAACCGAGCCCTTGCCCAACCCGCGGGCCGGAACCTTTTCCCTCGTGGACCGAGGGCTCTACATCGTCGCTGGGGGCGAGAGTTTGGAGCAAAAGGAGGCGCACAGTGATGTGGACGCCTATTCATCGAAGTCGGGTCATTGGACGGCGTTGCCTTCCTTCGCTCGCGGGCGTCACGGGGCGGGCATCATCCTGCACGACCACGCGCTATGGACCTGCGGCGGCAGTGGCAGCCGAGGAGGATCGCCTGAGTTGGATTCGTTGGAGCGCTTGAAACCTTATCCTTAGCCGAGTCCATGCAGTTAAACCACGAATGAACACGAATAGACACGAATGAAACCCAATCAAAAATGGAATGAGTTAGAATCCACCAAACAGTGGGTTGTTTGCCCCAATTCATGGCAGCAATTCGAACTCCCAGTTTAGAGTTACTTTGTGATTTTTCTTCGGAATCGTTCCAGCTCTAACCAATGAAATGTTTCGTTGTGTCGTCCTGCCCTGCGGGACGGAGCCTTTGTTCCTCAGTCGCCCAAAGGGCACTCACTTCGTCACCCCTTCAGGGGAAATCTCTACGAGCTTTACCATCTTCGTGCTTTCGCACTTCGTCGTGTTCATGTCAGGCCACCCACTTTGTGCATAGACGTGGTTGAAAAAAACCAATTCAATCTGCTTCTCTGCCGCGTTCATTGCGTGCAAGCACGCTCCTACACTCTCCTCTGGGGGTATTTCCTACTGCGTCGTTACGTCTTAGTCTTGTGGCCCGGATGTGGGTTGGGCTTCATGCCCGACTTATTTGGTCGGTATCGGATTTTGAAACCCCCTTTCCCAACTTGGCGGTCCTGTTGAGCGTAAAGTCCGCCCACGGAAAACGGGCCGTTGTCGTCAATTTTGTCAGATTGTTCGTTGCCCAGATTGATCATGAGTTCACTACCCCGATATTTGCTTGCCTTAATCGTCTCCGCATTGAGCGCCACGGCGGTTGACTACATCAACATTCCGGCACCAGCCCGTTCCGAAGTCGCTTACTTGCGAAAACCGGGGGATTATCCGGTTAATCCCGATGCGACTCCCCGTGACAGGGGCCCGCGCGGCACCGTCGAGCAATTCGCTTGGAACGATAGTCAACGCTACCCCGGCACCACCCGGAGTTATTGGGTCTACACCCCGGCGCAGTATGACGCTGCAAAACCTGTCGCTGCCATGGTCTTCCTCGATGGCGGCGGATGGTTGAAGGAAAACCGTCCTTTGCGAGCCGATGTGGTGATGGATAATCTGATCGCCGACGGACTGATGCCAGTGACGATCGGTATTTTCGTGGATCCAGGTCAGCGCCCGCCATTGGCCGATGAGGGCAGGGCACCACCCAATCCCAATTTGCCGCTGAATCGACGCATTGAATACGACTCGATTGATGACCGCTTCGTTTCGTTTTTGGCCGAGGAAATCATCCCGCAAGTGCGGGCTCGACGGAACTTGAGTTCGGATCCGGCAAATTGGGCCATTGTGGGGAACAGCTCCGGCGGGATCGGTGCGTTCAACGCGGCATGGCAGCGTCCCGATCTCTTCGGTAAAGTTGCGGTGCACAACGGCACGTTTGTGAACCTGTTGGGCGGTGATATCGTGCCACAGTGGGTGCGTGAATCGGACCCTAAGCCGCTGCGTGTTTCCCTGACCAGCGGACCGTATGATCTGCAGAATGAATACGGCGTCTGGTGGACGGCGAATTTGGCCATGGAAAGTGCACTGCAACAACGGGGCTATGATTTCCGCACTTTTTGGGCGGACAATCCGCACAACTCAAATTTGGCGGGCGCGATGTTGAGTGAGACCTTTCGTTGGTTGTGGCGCGATCATTCGGAAGTGCTTGCGCAGCCCTCGCCGCGGCGATCCCGGGACTATCCGGTGTTGGTGCAGATTCCGGCTCCTCCTTTGCCGGCTACTTACGCCAATGATCCGGTCGCCTACACGCGGGTGCCCGATGACTACCCGGTCCATTCCGACAGTATGCGGGATCCGGCTGCGCCGCAGGGACGCGTCGAGGAATTGCGGTGGGCTGATAGTCAAATTTATCCCGGCACCACACGTCCCCTGTGGGTGTATGTGCCCGCACAATACACGGCCGACACGCCGGCGGCATTGATGGTGTTTCAAGATGGTCGACAATTTGTGAGTGCCACCGGCCGGTATCACGGGCCGGAGGTGTTGGATCGCCTCATCGCCGCCGGTGAGATGCCACCGACGATTGCCGTATTTATCGAGCCGGGAGACTATGGGCTGGAGCGGCGGGCGTTTCCGGCGCCGATTGGTCCAAAGCCCCAGCAACCGGCCAATCGCCGGGATGAATACGATAATATCGACGATCGTTACGTGCGGTTTCTGATCGAAGAGATTATTCCTCTGATCGAACCACGGTTTAATCTTTCTGCCGATCCAGCCATGCGAGCCTTGGTCGGGAACAGTTCGGGCGGCAGCGCCGCGTTCAACGCCGCGTGGCATCGCCCCGACGTGTTTGGTAAAGTGGTCTGCCATATTGGCAGTTTTACTGCAATTCGTGGGGCGCATCACTATCCTCAAATCGTGCGCGATTCACCGCCGAGGCCCCTCCGGATATTCCTCCAGAGTGGGGTGAATGATCAATTGAGCGTCTTTGGGGATTGGTGGGAAGCCAATCTGGCCCTGGCGGCGGAACTGGAAGCGAAGGGCTACGACCTAAAGACCGTCTGGGGCGACGGACGCCATTCGGCGAAGCACAGTGCGGCTATTTTTCCCGAAACCCTACGTTGGCTGTGGCGGGACTTGCAGGTTCGGTGAGTTCCTAATTTGCCACGTGGCGGGGTAGATTGTTGTTTGGGAGGGCTACGGAGGCTTAACCTAAACATTGCGGTTAGTTCCGAAAGGTCACCGAGCCAAAC
>CAXBOL010000390.1:0-5349 GCA_963977295.1 uncultured Opitutaceae bacterium | reverse complement strand
ATTTGTGTATGAATATTTAACATTTGCGTTTGACCCCTTTCATGGCATCCGGGCGAGCAAAAGGGGTCAAACGCAAAAGATAAAGATTACTTTGAGTATCAGGCTTAGCAGATTTGTGTATGAATATTTAACATTTGCGTTTGACCCCTTTCATGGCATCCGGGCGAGCAAAAGGGGTCAAACGCAAAAGATAAAGATTACTTTGAGTATCAGGCTTAGCAGATTTGTGTATGAATATTTAACATTTGCGTTTGACCCCTTTCATGGCATCCGGGCGTCTAAATCAGGCGGCCGCCCAATGCGATGCGGTGGCGGCCGGGGGGCTCATAAATGACATGCACGCGCTCCATGGAGCGTTGGCACACGGTCGCGACGACGCTGGCGACGGCGGTGGCCTCGTTGGCCAAGAGGGAGGCCGACGGGAGGTCGCGCTTGGTGATGGAAACGAAAATTGCCTCTGCCCCCAAGGGGTCTTCTTCGCCGTTTTCCGCGTAGTTCTCCGGCGGGAGTGACCGCAGACGAACCCAGGTTTCAGCCCGCGCGGACCCGAAGACGGTGGCGAGGGCGTTCGCGAGTTCCTGCACCAAGGATTGAGCGGATCGGGGGAGGGCACCGATGTGCTAAATTTCAACGAGAGGCATGAAGACGGGGAGGATTCGAGAACGCGAGCAAAGTGACCGAAAGGTCAGGTGGAGACCCCCAAGAGTCCACGGGAAAGTTGAAAATCAACAAAACCGCCGGAATTGGCGGCCGGGAAACAGTGTCCTTGCACGGTCTGAGCGACGAGTTGGCTTAGACGGGAAAAGTCAGCGTCCGAGTCTTCCGACAGGATTAAATCGACGTCACTGTGAGACGCAGCCGGTAATGCGGTGGAGTCCGCTAGCTGCACCAGCGACAACATCGGGTGACCCTGTTGCGGCGTATCATGAATCGCCCCCACAAACAGATGCGCGCCACAGGCGCCGAGTCCGGCCAGATTTTCGGACCAATGATCGGTTTCGGTCGCGACCAAGTGCAACCCGCGCAGCTCCAGCGGCTGGCCGTAGGCGAGGGTGGCATGCGGCGACAACGGACCGAGCACGGCGTCACGAAACTCCGGTGACACGAGCAACGGATCGTTTTCGGGGAGGAGAATCGAGCCCCCGGCCGCGATGAGTTGTCGGGTGAAATTCGCAAGGACTCGGGCCGCGGATTTCGAGACGGAAAGCGAACTCAGCATGCCCACGGTGAGCGCGCCCCAGTCGGTCGTCTGTTTGATGGCCGGGGCCACGGGCGTGGGATTGCTGGTGAACCACGCTTCGATCTTGGCCAGACTGCGGTCGATGCCGCCGTCGAGTTGCACACTGGCCCAGCCGAAGCGATCGACGGGGATCTGGGCCTGCTCAAATTGGCGACGCATCACGTCGTTGGGCACCTTTTCACATCCGTGTTCGAGCAGCAGGGCAGCAGCGACATTGGGATGGGTCGCATAGCCGCGATAGGTGCGATGCAGCAGGCGATGCATCGACTCGCCGCCAAAGCCGCAGCCCTCGGTGTGGGCGAGGGCGAGGAATCGGTCGAATCCGAGTTGGGCGGCGATGCCACGATCATTCATGCGGTCGGCGGCCAGTCGAGCGATCTGTCCGGCGCATAAACTGGTCGGGAGCACGAGTCCGATCCTTTCGGTGCCGAATCGCTGGTCCAAGGTGGGCCAGAGCTGAAGCTGGGGCGCATCGGGAGACTCCGCTTCGATCAATTCGGTGCGGATCGGCAGCGGTTTTCCATCCGGGGCCTGACGGGATTGGATGGAGGCGAGTTGGGCGGTGTCGGTTTGCCGCCAGTTGCGCCAGAGGGAGGATTGCGAATGTCCGGCGCGTTCTCCCTTGGAGCGCTGCCCGGAAGCGGTGGCAATGACGAGGTCGAGCGACTCCGCGGTGAGCGACTCCATGGTTTCGCCATCGAGGTAGCGGCCCGCGTTGATATCCATTTCGTGTTGCAGGAGCTGATGACGACGTGAGGTCGTGGTGATTTTGAGCGTGGGCACGAAGGGAAAATTCGTGATGGAGCCGTTGCCCGTGCTGAAAAGCAGCAGGTTGCACCCGGCGCCGACTTGTCCGGCGATGCCCTCAAGGTCGTTGCCGGGGCTGTCCATAAAATAGAATCCCGGGGCGGTGAGGGGATCGGCGTAATCGATAACATGATCGATGCGCGTGCGGGGATCTTTTTTGTGCACGGCACCGAGCGATTTGAGGGCGATGTTGTAGAGCCCGCGGAGCTTGTTGCCAGCGGAAGGATTACTCTCCGGCGTGATGCCGTGCCAGTTGAGGCGAGCTTTAAACCGGGCGACCCGATCGAGCAGCGCTTTGGCCACACTGACGTCGCGCACGTTTTTCATGAGGTAAGATTCTGCCCCGGCGAGTTCGTCGGTTTCGCACAGGACGCCGATGCCGCCATGGCGCACGATCTCATGGGCGAGGGCGCCGACCAGGGGGTTGCCGGAAATGCCGGAAAATGCGTCCGAACCGCCACACTGCAGAGCCAGGCGCAACGCGCTCAGCGGTTGATCAGTGCGTTGCGCGGCGCTCACGGTTGGAAGCCAAGACCGGACGAGAGACTCTCCGTCGGCAAGGGCGACTGCGAGACCTTGGTCAATGGTAAGAAACGCGTGCGGCACGTCATCAATGGGGTAGTGGTTCTCGCGAAGGTAGGCGGCGAGGCGGGCGTTGTTGATGGGCTCGACTCCGTAGTCGACCGCAAGCACGGCACCGACATTGGGGTGGACCATGAACCCGGCGAGGGCGCGCAAGACTTCCGGGCTGTTGTTGGGCTCCTCAGGGCCGCCGCCTTCGGTGTGGGCGATGGCGACGATGCCATCGAGGCTCGGATAGATGCGGGCAAGGGTTTGGAGTCGGGCCGTGAGTTGGCGGGCAAAGCTGGCGGTGCGCGAAGACGTGCCTAAAATCACAATCGGGTTGCGCGTGCCGACGCCTCGGGTTCCCGGGCGCAGGTAGCCGGAGAACGTGCGGGGGGATTCCGCCGGGGGCGTGGGCGGTGCGGGCGAGATAGTGGATTCGTCCAAATCGTAGGCCACGAGGTGATCGATGAAATTGGGCTTAGGTGGCACGGTGCCGGCGATTTGGCGCAGCACCAACCAATCGAGAATCGATTGATTGCACACGTAGGCTCCGGCCGAAATGTCGCTCGTGGCGTGCCCGAATGCGAGACCCCAAGACGTGAGCGCCTCCCCTGACGCGATGGGGCGCACGCTGAACCGATGTCCCTCGAGGACCGTGTGCGCGAGCGCAATGGTGTTGCCGGACAAGTCGAGAACCAGTCCAGGTTCGAGTTGACGGATTGCGACAGCAACATTGTCGCCGGGGGGGGGGAGGGGAGCCACAGAGGCGAAAGGGGTAACAGCAGCCATTCGCGGGACTGTAGAGGATTTGTCTGAGGCGTCAGGAAGAATCGGTGAGCGACTGAATTTTGCGCCCGACATTTACCCGGGCTTGCCAGTGACCCGGGCAAGTCGCATGCGTTGTGCACCCCATCCCCATGACCCCAGCAGAATTGAAGACGACCATGTCGTCGGGACTGTTATCATTCCCGGTGACTGATTTTGATGCCCGCGGTGATTTTCGCGCCGACACCTATGCCCAACGGTTGGAGTGGCTGATGCCTTATGGGGCCACGGTGTTGTTTGCGGCGGGAGGCACGGGCGAATTCTTTTCACTGACCGCTTCGGATTACACGGCCGTGGTCGAGACGGCTGTTAAAACGTGTCGAGGCGGCGTTCCGATCGTCGCCGGAGCGGGGGGACCGACGAGACAAGCCATCGCGTTTGCCCAAGAGGCAGAGCGACTGGGCGCGCAGGGGATTCTTCTGCTGCCCCATTATCTCACGGAGGCAAGTCAGGCGGGTTTGGCGGCTCACGTCGAAGCGGTGTGCCGTGCGGTGAAATTGGGGGTGATCATTTACAATCGCGGGGCGTGTCGCCTCCAACCGGATACGCTGCTGAAGCTGGCGGACCGGTGTCCGAATCTGATCGGGTTCAAGGACGGGATTGGCGAAATCGAATTGATGGTATCGATCCGTCGCCGACTCGGCGATCGGTTCGCCTATTTGGGCGGATTGCCGACGGCCGAAGTCTACGCCTCGGCCTATCGGGCGTTGGGGGTGCCGGTCTATTCTTCGGCGGTGTTTAACTTTATCCCGAGGACGGCTATGGAATTTTATCAAGCCTTGGAACGGGGCGACGAGGTGACGACAGGACGATTGATGGACGAGTTTTTCCTGCCTTACCTGGCGATTCGAAATCGGGGGGCGGGCTACGCGGTGAGCATTGTCAAAGCTGGGGTCCGCATCGTGGGATACGATGCCGGTCCGGTGCGGCCGCCTCTGGTGGATTTGTCGGAGGAAGAGTCGGCGCAACTGGCGCAACTGATTTCCGCCTTGGGTCCCCAATAGAGTGTGACGATGAACTCAAACTCAACCGCAGTGGTCGGTGCGCCCCGAACGAACGTTCGCTACCTTGTCGTCGGCGTTTTGTTCGCACTCACCGCGATCAATTACGCGGATCGAGCGACGCTTTCCATCGTGGGGACCGACGTATCCAAGGAATTGGGACTCGACTCCGTCGCGATGGGTTACGTGTTCTCCGCCTTCGCGTGGTCTTATGTGTTGGGACAGATTCCCGGCGGGTGGTTGCTCGACCGTTTCGGGTCGCGGCGGGTGTATGGGTGGAGCATCGGCTTGTGGTCATTGTTCACCTTGCTGCAGGGCTTCATTGGCGGGTTTGATGCCCGGTGGGCGTTGTTGGTGCTGTTCGGACTGCGACTGCTGTTGGGCGCGGCCGAAGCTCCATCGTTCCCGGCCAATGCGCGCATCGTGGCGATGTGGTTTCCGACGGCGGAGCGGGGGACGGCCTCGGCGATATTTAATTCGGCTCAGTATTTTGCGACGGTGCTGTTTGCGCCCATCATGGGATGGATCACTCATGCGTTTGGATGGGAGTATGTGTTCTGGTTTATGGGCGCACTGGGACTGCTGTTTGCGCTGGCGTGGCCGCGACTGATGTATCGTCCGCGGGAGCATCCGCGGGCCAATGCAGCGGAGATTGAGCACATCGAAAAAGGCGGAGGCTTGGTGGATCTCGACGGAGCGACCTCGGGATCGTCGCAAGGAGGCGGGGTGCGTTGGGCCATGATCGGGGAGTTGCTGCGCAATCGGATGATGATTGGCATCTATCTGGCGCAATACTGCATCACCACGCTTACCTGGTTCTTTCTGACCTGGTTTCCCATCTACCTTGTGAAGGACCGGGGCATGTCGATTTTGAAAGTCGGATTCGTGGCCGTGCTGCCGGCGCTATGC
>CAXBOL010000389.1:0-5365 GCA_963977295.1 uncultured Opitutaceae bacterium | reverse complement strand
ATCTTGTCGCCGACAAACGCGCTGGCACCGCCGATGTGGTCGCCGTGGCTGTGGGTGTAGATAATCGCCTTCACCGGTTTGTCGCTGTAGGCGCGGAAGGCCTGCAGGGCTTTGGCGGCGGCGGCGGGCCCCATGAGGGTGTCGACGATGATCACGCCGTCGGTGCCGACGATCATCGACGTGTTGGCCCCGTGGTATCCCACGGCGGTGAACACATTATCGGCGACCTGCACGATTTGTTTTTCGAATTGATGGTCCTGATGATGGAGCTTCTCCAACGCGGCGGAGGGCGCCACCTGGGTGCGTCCGCTCATTGGCTTGGGCGCATCTGCGGCCAGAGCGGGCGGAGAAAAGGAGGAGAGGGCGGCAACGAAGGCCAACCCGTGAGCAAAGGTAAAGTTCATGCCCTCACTCTATCGAAATTCGATCAAAGCAACAAGGTGAGCGACTGACAGCCGATGGTCAAAAACGGACAAACTATCTTTCTCGCCGTTTCGCGAGGCGGAATGCTTCGGGGGTTTCGCCGGCGATTCGCTTGAAGAATTTCACGAAATTGGAGGCTTCACTGAAGCCGAGGTCGAATCCGATCTTTTCCACGGTATCGTCGCCAAGAATCAGTTTCCGTTTGGCTTCGAGGGTGAGATTGCGGTCGGTCAGCTTTTTCGGACTGGTCCCGCGCACCTGTTGACATGCACGCGTCAGGGTGCGGGTGGTTACGTGCAATGCCTTGGCGCACGCAACCAGCGTGAGACGGCCCGCGGGTTGAAAAAGCAATTGGTCAAAACGATGCACCAATTCCAACGCGCGCTGGTGGCCCGGAGGGGCCGATAGATTGCTCTCCTGCGCATACAAATCGTCGAGCCCGGCGATGACGGCCTGCAGTAGTCCGGGCGCCATTGAGGCCAGCCGAAGACGTTCCGGGACCTGCTCATTTTGCACCAAAAACTCGAGCACCTGAACCAATAAAGCAAAGTCTCGTGGCTCCAGGTGGACCGGTTGACTCAAGTGAACCGCCAACCGCATCGCTAGCGTTTCAGGCACCACCTCCGGACGGAAGACCAGCAGTAATGCTTCGTGCTGTGAGTCGGCATCAAACGCGTGGATCTGATCGGGCCGGACCTGAAGGACGTCCCCTTGACGCAAGGGATGGCGGGTGAAGTCGACCCAATGGGCGCCAGTCCCGGCGGTGGTGAACATGA
The DNA here is from genome assembly GCA_963977295.1 of uncultured Opitutaceae bacterium. Lineage (GTDB taxonomy): Bacteria > Verrucomicrobiota > Verrucomicrobiia > Opitutales > Opitutaceae > Actomonas. The sequence goes on along the minus strand of CAXBOL010000389.1, from coordinate 4,166 downwards.
GCACATAAAACTCCGGCCGCGTCGTCATGAAAAGCGATCGATCCAACTTGCGGCAGCGAAGCTCGGACAGGCGGATCACTTCGATCGGTATGCCCCGACCCTTGGAGTGGGCATAAGGGATATTTAGGATATCGGCGTCCATACGGGTTTGCTCAGTCTGGATTGTCTGGTTTGGGTCAGGCTGCACCGATCGGCAAGCTCCCATCCCCCCCGTCGGAGCTGGCTCCAGGCAATTCAGCCCGCCACGATGGCGCACCGCAATAGAAGAGACAGGCAGAATGCGGGCTCCTAAACTTCGGGGACCCCAACGAACTAACGGTAAGCGATTCTGCTGAAATAATTTACGGAGTTGAGCCGGTTCGCCTGTGTCTCATGAGGGCACCGGCCTATACTTCGTAGGACCAGGCACCCGGTTGGGGCTGCTTGGTCATAAAAAAGGCCAGAGCGACGCCCATCAGCGACGGGGCGGCGGTCATGGCGGCGAGGGCCCGCAATCCAGCGTCCGAGTTGATGCGGAGCAGGCAAAAGGCGAGGGCGACGATACAGGTCGAGGTGAGGCCGCAACCGTTGGCGATACCGATCAAGGGATGGAGGGGCGCAGGTTTGGTGGAGGCGTTCATTTTGGGAGGGGAATGGAGTGGTGGATGAGCGCGAAGGACGCGCGGGGGTATTCAAGTTTCATCCATCAGCGCCACAAACGGACAGTTTGGTGACAGACTTTTCCATAAAAAGATCACGACCTGCCGGCGGGGCAAACGCCCCAGCGTTTCCAGCCTCTTCGCTGCAGTCGTCGCCACGTCGCAGTGGTAGCCGTCAGAGTGGAGTAGGGCGGCAACACTTCAATCAAACCAAGCCGAGCGGACTGGGTTCATCGGGCTGCCGCCATTTGGCCGTCCCTAAACTCGAATCGCCTGCGACTGCCTTTTTCGCCTCTGGATTCAGCCTAGAATTAACATATAACGGCCTGACCCCGTGCAAGCGGAGGCGCACTACTAGTAACGTATTACGTTACTAGTGGCCTTGGTTGGGCTTTGCCGAAGTTAGTCGTGCGTGATTTCGATCATGAGGGGGACGACGGATCCGCGGGTTTTTTCGGTGAGGGTGAAACCGATGCGGTCGGGGGATTTTTTGATGAAGCTGTCGTGGACGATCCGGTCACCGAGGGCTTGGTGGATCTTGAGCGAGAGCGTGCCGGGGTTGGCGTTCATGGCCTTCATGAGTTCGTCCACGTCGAGTTTTTCCTCGGAGTAAAGCATGAGCAGGTAGTCCGTGCCGGGGGTCGTATCCATGCGCACGACTTTGCGCTCGGAAGGGAAGGCGATGGAGGAGTCGGGGCCGACCAACGGGGACATGTTGTCGTCGAAGGGCAGAATCTTAGTGATGGTGCCGGTGAGGTCAGTGGCGAAGGCGTAGAGGTAGGCCTGGGTGGATGTTTTGACGAAGAAGCGGAAGCGGGTGCCACTGCGATAGGAGCGCAGCATCTGGTAGCCGAGGTAGCGGGTTTGCACTTCTCCTTCTTTCAGGGTCGGGGCGAGGCGGGCGGGCATCGGCGTGCCGTCGCGTTCCTGAAACACCACCTCGCCGGCGAGCAGCGGGGGCAGGGTGGCGATCGTGTCGCCGGGTTTGGCGTAGGTCGGTTTGCGAGCCGGGCGTTTGCCGTAGGCCTGCATGGCCATGAAGCAGTTGCGGTTGAAGTCGGCGTAGGGGATCCACACGAACCCCTTGTCGCCCCAACGCTGGGTGCCCCAGCTGTTCATGACGCGGAAGGCTCCGCCAAACTTGGTATCGTCGTAGCCGACCACGACCATGGCGTGTTTGCCGTGCTGGCCGGTGGCGCCTCCGTCGGACTCGAGCTGACGCCAGAGCTCGCGGGCGGTGTAGAAACTTTCGTGAACGACGAAGCCGATGACGACGGGGCTGCCCTCCGCGAGTGACTTTTTGATGGCGAGGGATTTGAACGGGTCGGCTTCGTCGAGTTGGCTGGAAAATAGAATCTGGTAGTCGATGATCGGATACTCGGTCGCCTTGAGCACTGCTGTGGTGTCAAAAGTCGCACCGCAGCTATAGGGAACGTAGCTCGAGGGCGGCACGCCGGTGGTGCGGAGCAATTCCAGTGCCGTCACGATGCTGGTGCCCTGTTTGCAGTCCACCGTGTCGGGCGACTTGATCTGCTCGTAGACGAAGCTCGGCGAGAAGGCCATGGCGTCGAGCTGGGCCCGATTGGTGATGCCTTTCTCGATGCCGTAAAGGATGGTGCGCATGTGGTAGGCGACGGCGAACGCGGTGCAGGTCGAGTAGGGGCCCTGGTTGCCGGGGGTCGGGGCATAGGCCTCGAGCGAGGCGGAGGCCGGCAGGTTGGCGTAGGTCTCGGTGGTGACGGGGGCCTTGTAGGGAACGGCTCGATACGCGGCCTCGTCGAACTCAAGGCCGGTGCCGAAGAACTCGTCGATGGGCGGACCAAAGGCGTCGTCGTCGGGTGGCGTCTGGGCGAGGAGTGATCCGCAAAGGAGCAGGGCGAGAAGCGAGAAACGGAAGGGAAGCATGACGGAAAATTTCAGGTGAGCAGGGCGCGCCAGCGTTTGCCGGCGAGTTTGCCTTCGGGGATGTCGACCTCTTCCTGGCCCTCGCCGCCGACCCACTGTTGCAGGTGTTCGGAGTAGTGACTGGGGAAGACGGTGTTTTGCGGGCGAATGAATGAGAAGCGCATCGGGCCGTGACCCAGGTCGATGACGGCGCCGCCGCCGAAGTAATACCACGGAATGTGAAAGGCGCGGACCTCGGCGCGGGTGACGTCGATCAGCGCGTAAGGCCACTCCGGTTCGTTACCCTCGGTCCAAGTTTGGCCGCAAGTTTCGAAGGTGCGTCGAAGTTTGGCGCGAGGAAAGGTGCCGGCTTCCAGCGCGAGAAAACGTAGGCGCGTGCCATCGAAGGAAAGCACGCCGGGCAGACTGTCGATGGGGCCATCGAGCAGCCAGGCTTTACTGTGGTAGGGCAGGGAAGGAGCGGACATGGTCACGGATTGAGCACGGTGAGCGGGAAGTCCTGGCCGTAGCCGTAGGTGACGGGGTATTGCGCTTCGCCTTTGGCGGCGGCGGTGAGTTCGGGGACCTTGGCTTCCACGTAGGCTTTTAATTCGTTGACGGAGACGATGCCGTCGCCGGTGTCAGCCGCGCCGTTGAGCGCATCGAGGAGCACGGCGGTAAAGGCCCCGTGGCCGAGTTTGGCGAATTCGGCGGCGAATTGTTCGCTACCGGTGGCAGTGAGCCAGTGCGTGCCGGTGGAGCGGGCGAGTTGGGCGATGGCACGTTCCTCGACGGCGCCACGGACGGCGACGTTTTTGAGAGCGCCAGCGGATTGGCAGGCGTCGAGGATAAAGAGCTGCTTCTGCGCGGCGATGTCACGGGAGTAGGCGAGCAGTTCGCGGCCAGGGATGCCGAGTTGGCTCAGGATGCGACGTTCGCCGTAGAGTTGCGTGATCTCGTAAGGGGCGAGGTAGAACTCGGGATCGGTGTCTCCTTCGGACATGACGCCGTGACCCGCGTAATAAAACACAAATACGTCACGCGGACCGGCTTCGCGTTTCACGGTGTCGAGGGTGGCGATGATGTTTTCGCGAGTGGCTTCGGCATCGTAGAGCGTGTAGTGATTGGCACGGGTGAAGAGCTGGCCTAGTCGATCGCGCAAGACCGTTTCTACCGCGACGGCGTCGGCGCGGGCGTAGTTGAGGTTGTAGGCGGGATTTTGATACGCGTTGATGCCGACCGTCACGACGTGTAGCGCGATGCCACTGGTGTCGTCGACGGGCGGGCTAGCGTCGGAGTAGACGATGAGCTCATCGGGCACGGATTCGGTGCCCTGTTGGTTGATCGCGACGGCGCGGAAGCGGTTTTTGCCCGGCGTGAGCGTGAAGGTGTGCGTGGCGGTTTTGGTGAAGGTCTCGGATGGCGGCGCGTCTTCGTCGTCCTCGACGAACAGTCCGCGAGTGGCTCCGGCGACGAGCTTGCCGTTGTGGTAGATACGAAGATCGGCGATGGGCGAGCCTTCGCTGGACGCATCGAGTTTGAGGGTCACCTCAGGCGTAGGAATCTCGAGGGTCTCGAACTCGTCTTCCACCGTGAGACCGCGAGTGGACGGGCCGTCGACACTGAGCGTGAGTTTAGGCGCGT
>CAXBOL010000388.1:0-5376 GCA_963977295.1 uncultured Opitutaceae bacterium | reverse complement strand
GGATCCTCTTTCATCGCGTAGTTGAGATACCGATAACCGTCGTTGAAGTTTCCCTCCGCGAGATAAGAATACGCTTTCTGAATGTGTTGGTCGTAGACCGAAACGGCCTGATTGGTCTCATAGCGATCGGTCATCATCCGCTGCAGGGGATTGAGGTTACCGGATTGACCATCAAAAGCGGTCTGAGCCGTGACCTCGATTCCTGCCACGATCAAGCTGGCCCAACCAACTAACCAAATCCGACTCCGAACTGGGGGTTTCATGTGAGCAAACTAGTCGGATCGACACCAAATTCGACCCCCGCCTCACGTTTCAGTAATGTGCCCTCCCTTGCGGCCTCCACGAGTCCGCTTGGTGGCCCCGCCGAATCCGCGGCTCACTTAAGCGTCAGTAGGAAGACCCAACCGGGCCAAGAGATCGGACGGGGGTTTAGGAAAAGCCGCCAAAGGCACGTTACCAATGTAACCGATATCCTTAAATCCTTCCGGCGTTGAATAAAACCCACCTGCGGTCAGATCCCGGAACCGTTTAAAAAAGCGACGGCCGGGTTGGAGCACTTTGGCTTCCGCCTGAGCGGCGGCATCGCCCGCCTTAATCGTCGGCATCACCGCCAGAAGATCGCAGACTTCATGCTGCTGCGTCGATTTCAGATCCACAAATTTTGCCTGGAAACGTGACACGCAAAGCTGATCCAACTGACTCAATCCCTCCAAAATAATCCTGCGGTCACCTGCTTGGTCGGGATACGGCGAGCTGATCCATTCGTCGATGAAATCATGCACCTTCAGGTCAGCCGCACTAGGCGATTTGCTGTCGGCTGGAATGATCAACCCACACAGCACGGCGGCAGTCTGCCGCTGATGCGCATCAAAGGAAAGTGGCCACAATTCGCCTGGCTTGTAGTCCTTGAGCAAATCCGGATCCGTGCCGTAACCGGGGCCCGAATACGCCTCTACGATCGTGCCGGTCGCGGCGGGCACACCCGATTTTTGTTGGGCAAAGTTTCGCGGCGCGAGGGTCACGCTCGCCGCGGCGGTCGCCATCCATTTGAGCGCCGTGCGTCGATCCAGTCGTTCAGAAAAGGGGGAGTTCATCGGGAGTTGGGCTTAAAGGTTACCGCGTTTCAATTCGCCGACCAGGTGATCGGAGGCTCGCCAGGCTAGGGCCATCAAAGTGAGCGTGGGGTTCTTGTCGGCGTTGGACACAAACGGGGCGCCGTCCGTCAGATAAAGGTTGGGCACATCCCAAGTTCGACACCACTGGTCGGTCACCGACTTGCGCTTATTATCACCCATCAGCGCGCCCCCCACTTCGTGAATGATGTCGCCACCGGGATGGATCGCATCACGGCCATGGGCTTCCGGTTGTTTACCCCAGACTCGACCTCCGGAGGCTTCAATCATCTCTTTGAACGTCTGCTGCATGTGCGCGGCTTGGTTGAGTTCGTGATCCGACCACTTCCAATGAAAACGCAAAACGGGGATACCCCACTTGTCCTTCACCACCGGGTCCAACTCGCAGTATGAGCCTTCGTTGGGAATCATTTCACCACGACCGGAAAACCCGAAAATCGAACCTTGGTAACGGCGCACGTCCTCTTTGAAGCGTTGGCCCCAAGAGCCCCCGCCATTCAGGTTTTCCAACCCGGAGCCCGTGCCCATGCCCGGAGCCCGTCCCGCGGAAGCGAACTCGATATGATAACCACGGGCAAAATTGAGCTTACCGGCAAGTTGCTCCTTATAGAGCCACCAGGGCGCATAAACGTGGGCGCCGCCTGCACCGTCTTCGTTGAGGGGCGGCAGGTTCTCCATCGCCGGAAACTGGCCGGCCAACTTGGCCCCCACCGTATCCATCAAATACTTACCCACTAGGCCGGACGAATTGGCCACCCCCTCGGGAAACAAAGCCGACTTCGAATTGAGCATTATCCGCACGGTTTCCGCGGCGCTCGCCGCCAACACCACCGCGCGCGCCCGCACCCGCACTTCCTGTCCCGTGGTCTTGTCCACGAACAGAATGCCTTCGGCTTTGCCATCCTTACCCACCAACACCTCACGCACCATGGCATTGGGCACCAGATCGAGATTCCCCGAGGCCAAGGCCGGTGGCAAATGCACCGTGGTGGACTGATACGTGGCTTTGATCGAACATCCCCGGCCACAGGGCGTGGCCCAAAAGCAAGCCGCCCGGGACTGCATCGATTCGCGCAAAAGTCGCTGCGCCTTCGGATTATTGGGGTGCAGTTTCGCCGGAATGTTTTCGGCATCTTGTCGCTTGGTCAACACCGCCCGGTGCGCCGCCACCACCGGGATGCCGATCTTTTTCACCCGATGCTGCACCAGCCGCTCGCCCACTCGGGGAGCCGGAGGGGGCAACAACACCCCGGCCGGAGAATTCGGGGTATTTTCGAGGCCATCATTATTGCCGTAGACCCCGATCAGTTGCTCCACCTTATCGTAATAAGGCGCCACATCTTCGTAGTCCAACGGCCAATCGAAGCCCAGTCCATCGCGGCTGCGGGGCTTGAAATCATACGGTCCATTGCGAAACGACAACCGCCCCCAGTGATTGGTCCGCCCCCCCGTCATTCGAGCGCGCCACCAATTAAACTGATTCTCCCTCCCTTCGCTGGCTCGCACATAAGGTTCGCCCGGCACCGTCCATCCGCCGTCGACCGTCGAATCGTAAAATCCGAAGGGCTTGTCCGGCGTGCTGGCTCCCAGCAAGGGTGCAGACGGTCCCTGTTTGAACATCGGCGTTTCTTTCACCGGATCATAACTGCGGCCGGCTTCCAGCATCAATACCTTCACTCCCTCCATGGTCAGGGTGTAGGCGGTTTGCCCGCCTCCGGCTCCCGATCCCACAATGATGACATCGTATTCGGATTTGGCTTCTTGCGCGGTAATTTGAGGCATGATCAGGGTCGGGATAGAGCGGATAATAGAGAAACGGGAACGAACTAGAGCTTGAGATTACGTAGATACTCCAAACTCGCCGGAATATTTGACAGCGGATCTGTCGTTTCGTCCTCGATGAAGAAATATTTGATACCCACGGAGCGCGCGGTGCTGAGGACACGGACCCAGTCGATGATGCCTTGGCCCACAATCACGTTATCCGTCGCAGGAGCATGCCCCGAGGTCAGTCCTTTCGGTGCTCCCTTGCGGAGATCCTTAACGTGCAACGACACCCAGCGGTCGGAATACTTCCGCAACAGCGTAACGGGATCACCACCTCCGTGGACGATCCAGAAAACATCCATTTCATAATAAACCTCATGGCCGGCCGTGCCTTGAATCAGCTCATCCAAAAACACCTCACCGGGTTTCTGACCCGGAATGAATTCATAGCCATGCGGGTGATAGCCAAACTTGATTCCGTGGGCGGCAAACTTGGGCCCCCACTCGTTGAAATCCTTAATCGCCTGCTCCAGCTCCATCCGGTCGAACTCACCTTCGTGCGGAATCCAGGCAATCATCGCAAACGACGAACCGAGCGCCTGCACCTCGGCCAGCACCGCGTCGAAATTTTTCTTCAACGCGGCGTAAGGCACGTGAGCACTCACCGGATCAAGTCCGCGGCTCACTAATTCCTCCTTGAATTTCTGCGGCGTCATGTTGGCGGTGCCCGCGGTCTCCACTGCACTGATACCGTAGCTGACCACCGTATCCATGGCGGTCAACGCATCGGACTTGAACTGGTCGCGCAGACTCCACAATTGCAGACCGAGCTGATCGGCCAGGGGCACATTCTCCGCATGCGGATGCGCTGAGACGTTGGCGGCAATCGCGATCGACGCCAAAATTGAACAAATTCTAATCTTCATGGGTGGGGATAAAAAAAGGAGATGACCTTGCTCCGAAAGCGGAGCAACCCCACTCCACGCGAGCTCGCCCCAACCAGCAAGAACGGACCGACAGAATGTTGAATTTTCATAAAACTTTTTCTGGTTCAGCATCGCCCCCCGACACGGAAACCCTTCAAAGTCGGACAAGTTTTTGCGAAATTCTCCTGCTTCGCCGGCCACCCCTCCTCGCCATGAAATTTCTTTTCCGCCAGCTATCAATCCATTCCGTCACCCTAGCTCTTTTGATGCTATCTGCCTTCGGCGAACCGGAACGTATGGTGCTATCCACAGAAGGCTCCGGCCGGGCGACTGCTTATATTGAATCCCCCAAGATCATCAGTTTCCACGGCAAAACGCACGTCGCTTGGCTCGACACTCCCGCCGAGGGGTTTCGTATCCGCACTCGCACGCTCGACCAGACCACCGGCCAATGGACCCCCGCGACCACCATCGGCGAAGCCACCGACAACCATGGCGGCCCCGCCTTGACCATCGACGCCGAGGGTTACCTGCACGTCATTTACTATTCCCACCACCACCCGTTTCGCTACCGCCGCTCAGTGCGCCCCAACGACGCCTCGGCTTGGACTGAATACGAGGAATTCGGACGCGATCTCACTTATCCGAGCATGGTCTGCTCCGCTGACGGCACCCTCATCATGGTCGCGCGTCGGAGTTTTGAAGACAAACCGTGGCATCTCGAGATGTGGACCAAACCACCCGGCCAACCGTGGAGCCGCCAACAGGCTATCCTCAGCGCGCGTTACGGGGTTTACAGTCAATACGGTGCCTCCCTCGCCTGGGGAGCGGACCACCGCACCTTGCACCTGAGCTTTCGACTCTACGAACTCCCCGATTATGACACCAAGCGCTCCGAGGGCACCGTCGGTTACCTCGTGAGCCCGGATGGCGGTGAAACGTGGCAGACCTCTTCGGGTCGGGAGGTAACGCTTCCCGCCACCGCTGATACCGTCGATGTCATCGCCCATGGCCTCGAAGCCCACGATCGCGTGCTCCATGCGGGATCCTCGGCCGTCGGCCCCGACGGTCTGCCCTACATCCCTTACGATGTTCGGGTGCAGGAAACGTGTCAGTCCTACCTGGCCACTCCCTTGGGCGACGGCCGCTGGAACCACCTGAACTTAAACCAATTCCTGCCCCCGGCATTCCGCGAGTGGGGCCTCTACATGCACGGCGGTATCGCCTTTGGCACTACCGGGCAACCCACCCTCGTGGGCACGGTGATGCGGCCCACTCGAACCGAGCACGAGTGGGGACACCCAAGCACCGAACTCGTGCGCTTTCGGTCCCGCGACTGCGGCCAGACTTTCATCGCCGACATCATTGACTCACCCAACCCGGATTCACCGCGCTGGATGCCCAACATCGAACGCCCCACCGGCTTCAACGAAATGTCCGCCCACCCCAGCTTCATCTACACCGATGGTGTGCGGGGCGGGGCCCTCAAAGACCAACTCAGCAATCAGGTCATCTTCGTCCCCGGCACTCCCGCCCCTTAGATCTACACG
>CAXBOL010000387.1:0-5384 GCA_963977295.1 uncultured Opitutaceae bacterium | reverse complement strand
GGGCCCGCCGCGGTGTGATACGCGGACGGCCCAGCGGTCCGTCCCTACCTTCTTTACCACACCAAATTCCAAATCCTTCAAGCTGTTGGGATTATTCAACCTCGGAACTTTGCGTTCTTACCGGCTTTGTGACTTTGCGTTAAAATTAGTCTAATTTAAGCGAGCTGCTGGTATTACTCCCTCAACAAGCGATCGCACAACGCGATCAATCGCTGACGCAGAGGTTCACTCCGCCGCGCAAATTCCCGTTGAGCGTGTTCGTATTCAGATCTCCCTGGCACCGTTTCGATCTTGATCGCCTCATAACCCAGATGCTGCAGATCATAGGGACTCGCCCGCATGTCGATTTCGCGAATGTCGCGAGCCAGGGCGAAACAGTCCGCCATTAATTCAGACGGACAATAGGGACTGAGTTTTGACGCCCACTTGTAGAGATCCATGTTCACATGCAGACACCCGCGTTGATCCAAGGCCTTGACGGTCTCGCGAGTGGGTTGATGGTGGTTGAGCGGTCGCGCCGGCTCGGTGAAGAATCGAAACGCATCAAAATGGGTGCAGCATCCCGGCCCGTTTTCGACGATCTCCGCAATCGTTTTGGCATCGAACCGGAGCGGTTGGGTGTTGTGCCTCACTTCTTCCGGCGACTGTCGGTAGACCATGGCCCACTCATGCCATCCGAAGCAGCCGAAAAAGGCAGATCTTGATCCCGTTGCCTGCAGGTAGTCCCGCAACCAGGCGACGAACGTTTTTCGTTTTTCGGGTAAGGCGGAGGCCCGCAGCTGCACGCCGTCGTCGGTTTTCTCATACTCGGACCACCGTAAAAACTCCTCGGCCGGTTCGCCGGCTAGAATAACGTCGGGGCCGGGATGCCAGCGTCGCAGCCATGCGGCCCGAAATGAGTAGTAGGAAAACAGGAAGTCCTCCACCGGGTGCTTTTCTCCGCGGGCCGCCCGCTCGCGATGAGGTTGGATCCAAACATCCACCCGCGCCTCATGGACCCGTTGTTGCTCACGCCAATCGGCGACAGTGAGAGCAAGGGTTGTCGGTTCGGGAATCACGGTATCAGGCAACGGAGGAACTCCCGGGGTGGTCAACCTGTTCCCGTTGCGCCTCATCATCGGTGCGGAAATTGTCCCGGACCTGGTTAGAGATCTTCCCACTCACGGCTCAACTTCGCTGTAGCAGGCGTAACACGCCGACGATGGGAGCTTCCGTGATCGGCACCAGCGGCAGGGGTGAACGTAGGGCGAGGGCGTTGATGACTTCGGGGTGCGTGAGAATCGGACCACTTAACCCCGTCGAAAGACTGTCGAGGGGGGTGGCGGGAAAGAGGGTGGTGGCCACTTGCACGGCGAGATCCAGCAGCGGTTTGGCGGAGTCGAGCACGAGCTGGCGGGCCGTTTCGTCGCCCTCCGAGGCAAGGTGCAGAATGGCGGGTGCCAGCGCGGCGATGACCCGGTTTGGCTGTTCGGTTTGGTAGTAGTGTCGGGTGATGGCTTTGACGTGGGCGTCTGGCAGGCCGGCGTGTTGTCGCACGATTGGCCCCAGGCGAGTGACCGGGGCCCAGCCTTGGAGTTCGAGCAAAGCGCGAGCGATGGCTCGTTGGCCGAGATCATATCCACTGCCGGCGTCACCGAAGCGCCAACCGAGTCCGCCGGCGTAGTGAATTGAATCGTCAAAGCTTCTCGCGGCCACGAAGGATCCCGTTCCGCCGTGCAAGACTAGGCCGGCTTGCCCGTGGGTGGCGAGTTCCAGCACGGGGAGTGAATCGTCAAAGGTATAAACCGGGCCGAAGTCGGTGAGTGAAGCGCCAATCTCACGCCAAACGTCAGGCGAGCCACTCATGTAGAGGTGAATTTCGTTGACCCCCGGGCGATGAATTTGGCCGAGTGCCTGGACCATGATCGCTCGAGCCTGGCCCGGGCCCACGATGTTGGGGTTGCACCCCGGCGCGAGGTGCTGCGCGACGATCTCACCGGCCTGATCAACGAGGATGAGCTCCGTCTTGGTGCCGCCGCCGTCGACGCCAATTTTGTAAGGTGTCGTGTGGTCCACGATCGGAAGACTAACCGATGAGTTTGCTCAGGCGGGTGCGGTAGCGCTGAGACAGGGCGATGTTGGCCTCCATGCCACCCGGGAGGTTCTGGCTGCGGACGACGGGCAGCTCATGGCCATGGTCGCGGAGCCAGGTCATGGTCTCGAGCGCGAGCAGGTTGTGGGCCCCGCCATTTGGGTTTCGGTGATGTTTACCAGCGCGTCGCCGGAAACGCCGTGATTATCGAGCACGTGATCGGCGATGGCGTGGAGGTTTTGGCCGCCGGGATGCACGGTGGCGGCGGTGGTGCTCATGGCGAGCGAGGTGAGTGCGATCACGGTCATACCCTTCTTTTTGGCGTAGAGGGCGACCTCGATCGGCGACGCGTTTTTACCGGAGTTGGAAATCACAATGATTACTTCTCCGGCCCGTAGCTGGTGCAGGTGATCGTAGCGTTCGGCCAGACGCGTGCCATAGCCCACGATGTTTTCGGAGAATCCGGCGCCGGGATCGAAAATACCAGAGACCGGCATCAACCCGCCCGCGCGACCGATGATTTCGCGGCCGATGATTTCGCTGTGTCCACTTCCGAACGTGTGCAGCACCCCGCCGTCGGCAATTGACTGGCCGATCAACGCACCGCCGATCCGTAGGGTGTCCGCGTTAGTCGCACGAGCGCGTTGGAGTAGATCGAGCGCTGAGTCAAAATAGGCATCCGCAGGCTGTTTCATAAATAAATTAAAATCAGGGGTTAACGACGGTAAGTAACGTAATACGTTACTAGCTGTAGGGAGGAAGGGAGGCCGGGTTCTACCAACAGCCCGAAACAATCAGACTTTTCAGAAGGTAACAAAGGAGATCGCAAATACATGTAGTCCAATTACTTCGTTCTCTTCGTCTCCTGCTAAGAAAAGTTTAGTAACTAAGGGACGTTGGTTTTAGGAGGAAGTTTGCCAACGGCCGTAGACACCGCAGGGGAGGATTTTGCCGTCGGCTTCGATGGGTAGGCCGACTTCACCGCCGGTGACGGAACCGCCGCGTTTTTGCATGAGTTCGGCCAGCAGGTTGGTGACGACGGTGGGGGAGAGCCGGGCGGTGTAGGCGTTGATCAGGAAGAACACCGGGTCATCGGAGAGCAGCTGACCGCATTCGGACAGGAGCTCCCAGAGGTGATCTTCGAGTTTCCACATCTGGCCGCCGGTGCCGCGACCGTAGGTCGGAGGGTCCATGATGATGCCGTCGTAGCGTTTGCCGCGGCGGATTTCGCGCCGGACAAATTTCAGGCAATCGTCGGTGATGTAGCGGATGGGAGCATCGGCGAGTCCACTGAGGGCGGCGTTTTCCTTGCACCATTTCACCATGCCCTCGGCGGCGTCGACGTGGCAGACATTAGCTCCGGCTTTCGCGGCCGCGCAGGTGGCGCCTCCGGTGTAGCCGAAGAGATTGAGCACGTTGACTTCGCGGCCGGCTTTGACGGCAGGTTTGATGCGCTCGGTGCACCATTGCCAATTGATCGCCTGCTCGGGGAAGAGACCGGTGTGTTTGAACGAAGTAGGGGAAATCCGGAATTTGAGCCCGAGGGGCTTGTAGTTGATCTGCCAGGAGTCGGGGATCTTCTGGCGATATTCCCAGTTTCCGCCGCCCTTTTCACTACGATGGTAGAACCCGTCCCACTGTTCCCAGTTGGGACCAGCGCGACGAGGCCAGATGACTTGCGGGTCGGGACGCACCAGAGTGTGGGCCCCCCAGCGTTCCATTTTCATGCCGTGGCCCGCATCGAGGAGGCGATAGTCTTGCCAATCGGTCGCGATGGCCATGGTGGGGACGGGCTGAACTTTACTCATTGGTAACGGCACGGTGACATAGGTAATAACACTGTAAATGAATCTCGAGCGGGTGGAGTAATCATACCTAGAAAGAATTAGTTGAGCTGAAAACCCGGTTTACCGCATCCTCTTGGGACCGATGAACACAAACTCCCTTATGAAACTCGTTTCAAGCACCCTGCTTGCTCTCGCCGTGGCGGTGGCATTGCAGGCCGATGTGGTTGAGACCAAAAATGGTGCCCGATTGGTAGGCACGATCAAAAAGATCGCCGGCGGAAAAATTACGCTCGGCACGGCTTACGCTGGCGACATCGCGATCGCTCAAAGCGAAGTGACCAGCGTGACGATGGATTCGCCTTTGGTGGTCCGTCTCGACAACGGCACGACCATGGAAGGCACCGTGACGACGACGGCCGCGGGCCAAGTCGCGATCGCGGGCAGCAGCGGCACGTTGACCACCTCGGTCGACAAGATCGCGACGACTTGGGCACCGGGCGGAACGGACCCCGCCGTGGCCGCGTTGCAACGCAAGTGGAGCTACGTCGCTTCGGTGGATATTACCGGAAAAAATGGCAATCGCGAGCAACTGGGCACGTCGTTCACCTTCGGCGCCACCCTCGCCGGGGCCAATGATATCCTGAAATTCTACTCCGCCTACAATCGTCAGGAAACCGACGGAGCGAAATCGGCCGACCAGTTTAAAGCCGGCGTCGATTACTCCAATAACTTCAGCGGCAAGAAGTCTTGGTATGTGCGTAACGAGGGTGGTTTTGACCGCATCAAAGACATTGAGCTCTACAACGTTTCTGCGGCGGGTGTCGGTTACGACATGATCAAGAAAGCGCACCAAACCCTCACGGGTCGCGCCGGTATCTCGTTCCGCTACGAAGGTTACAAGAACCCCGTGAGCGTCGATGTGAAGAGCGCCGGTTTGGACTTCGGACTCAACCACACTTACCAGTTCGAAAACATGAAGATGAGCAACTCCCTCACGGTCGTGCCCTCTTTCGAAGATTTCGCGAATTACCGCGCCATCCACGATTCCTTCTTCGAAATGCTGTTGGCGTCCTCCAAGTGGAAAGTTCGCCTCGGTCTCTCCAACGACTACACCAGTGAGCCCGTTGCCGGCACCAAGGCGATGGACACGACCTACTACACCCGGTTCGTGCTGAGTTGGGATTAACCGGACGCGTGTCGCCTTCCCTCTGGGAATCAGGCAAAAATTTTCGGCCTCACGTTGCGACGTGGGGCCTTTTTTTGATCTCCGCAAAAGAGGCTCGTTCGGGTGACCGATTCTGGGCAAAACAGCCTCATGGTTACCCCGATGCGAAAGTTGTCCCTCGTTTTATTGGTTCTGCTACTGACGTCGTTGGCCTCGGCGGCTGAACCCGACCAAGTTATGCCTTACCGCCAGGTGGGTGAACACGAACTGTCCATGCACGTCTTCCTGCCGGATGACTTTAAGTCTTCGGATTCACGGCCGGCGGTGGTGTTCTTTTTTGGCGGTGGATGGACCGGCGGGG
>CAXBOL010000386.1:0-5385 GCA_963977295.1 uncultured Opitutaceae bacterium | reverse complement strand
AAGTAATCACTTGCCAATCGCCATAACCGCCTGCGTTACTCGTCCTCTTTTTCCCGTATTCTCTCATATACCGCCGTTGGGTCGGAAATCCAACGACACTTGCCATGAGCACTCCCTACACTCCCGCCCTTAAGACGATTTACACAGAACAGGTCATTCCTGCGCTGCAAAAAAGTCGTGGTTACGCTAATCCGCATCAAATCCCAGGTTTGGTGAAGGTATCTATTAATTCCGGATTCGGCACTGATTTGGACAAAAACCAAATCGCCGACACCCTTCGTGACCTCGCCTTGGTCGCGGGCCAAAAGCCGGTTTCGGCTAAAGCCCGTAAGTCCGTGGCCAATTTCAAACTGCGCCAAGGCCAAATCATTGGGGCTCACGTGACCCTGCGGGGAACCCGGATGTGGGATTTCCTCTACCGCTTGATCGTGGTGGCGCTTCCGACCATTCGTGACTTCCGCGGCGTTTCGACCCGGCTCGATGGCAATGGAAACTACACCGTAGGGGTGTCTGATTTTACCATCTTCCCCGAAATACCCATGGAGAACGTGAAACGCTCCATCGGATTTGACGTGACGATTGTCACGACCGCCAAAACTGATGACGAAGGCCGCGAGCTGTTGAAGCTTCTCGGTATGCCGTTCCGTCGTTCCGCTTCAGAAATTCAAGCTGCCTAATTTTTCGTCATGCCCAAGACCTCTGCCATCCATCGTAATCTCAAGCGCAAGAAGCTCGTGACCAAGTTCGCGGCCAAGCGCGCTGAGTTGAAGGCCACCCTCCTCAACCCGGAGACCTCCGACGAAGTATTCTTTGCCGCTCAAAAGAAGCTGCAAAAGCTTCCTCGCAACTCGTCACCGGTTCGCGTTAAGAACCGCTGCTCGATGAGTGGCCGTCCTCGCGCCTACATCCGCAAGTTTGGTCTTTCCCGTATTCAGTTCCGGGAACTCGCTTTGGCCGGTAAGATTCCAGGCGTTATTAAGTCCTCTTGGTAAACACTTTTAACCATCCGGGGGTTTGGGTGCCTTTTTGGCACCTGGGATATGACCCGGTGGTTTAGCACTAAATAAACATCCATCCATGACCGATCCCATTGCAGATCTCTTGACCCGCTTGCGTAACGCGAGCCGGGCCAAGCTCACTGAGTGCATAATGCCGCACTCAAAATTGAAAGCTAGCTTGGCTGGTATTCTGAAGTCCGAAGGCTTTGTAGCCGACGTGACTGATGGCACCGATGCCCTGGGCCACAAGACACTCATCGTGAAGATGAAGTATGTCGGCGGCGTGCCCGCTCTCACCGGACTCAAGCGCGTTTCGACCCCGGGTCGTCGCCTTTATTACGGCTACACCGAAATTCCTCGAGTCCTCAACGGCTTGGGAATCAGCATCCTCTCGACCTCCCAAGGCCTGATGAAGGATCAAGACTGCCGCCGCAACAAAGCGGGTGGTGAGTTGCTCTGCAACATCTGGTAAAGGACGCCCACTCATGAGTCGCATCGGCAAACAACCAATTTCTATTCCGGCTAAGACCACGGTCGCAGTTTCCGGACAAACCGTCTCGGTGGAAGGCCCTAAGGGCAAGATCTCGAAGACGTTCAACAGCGCCGCCAGCATCAGCGTAGAGGACGGAATTATCACCGTGTCTCCGGCTGATAGCACCCGGTTCGCCAACGCCATGTATGGCACCGCCCGCTCGATCATTTCGGGTATGGTCATTGGCGTGACCGAAGGATTTTCCAAGAGCTTGGAAATTCAAGGCGTCGGTTTCAAAGCCGTGCTCAAGGGCAAGACCCTCGATCTCGCTTTGGGTTATTCGCATCCCATTATTTATCCGGTTCCCGATGGGATCACGGTAACCGTCACTGACCAAACTAAGGTTAAGGTTGAGGGCGTAGACAAACAAATGGTTGGCGAAGTCGCTGCCAACATCCGCTCCTACTACCCCGCTGAACCCTACAAGGGTAAAGGTGTCCGGTATGTCGGCGAACGCGTTCGCCGCAAGGAAGGCAAGACCGTCGCTTAACGCGCAGAAAGGTAATCCCAACCATGAAATCTATTCAAAAAGCCAAACTGCTGCAGAAGCGCAAATGGCGCATTCGCAAAAAGGTGAACGGCACGGCTGCTCGCCCCCGTCTCAGCGTGAAATTCTCCTCGAAGCATATCTACGCCCAAGCGGTCGACGATACCACCGGCACCACCCTCGTGTATCTGTCGAGTCTCGATGCGGATCTGCGTCAGCAAAAGCTCGCTGCCAACATCTCCAGCGCCGAAATCCTCGGCAAAGCCTTCGCCGCCAAGGCGTCAGCCGCTGGTCTTTCCGACGTGGTGTTCGATCGCAATGGCGCTCGTTACCATGGCAAGGTCAAGTCATTCGCCGATGCCGCCCGTGATGGCGGTCTGAAATTCTAAGCCCATCATGGCAACTAGCACTCCCTCTTCCGCTCCTTCTCAAAACCGTGGCCCTGGTGGCCAAAACCGCGGTCCCGGTGGTAACCGTGGCCCCGGCGGTAACCGTGGCCCTGGTGGTCCTCGCCGCGACAACCGTCGTCGTGACTCCGGTCCAGATGATGGTCCTGATCTCTTCGAGAAAGTCGTCTTCATTAACCGCTGTTCGAAGGTCGTCAAAGGTGGTCGTCGTTTCAGCTTCTCCGCTTTGGTCGTCGTTGGTGATGGCAAAGGACAAGTCGGCGTCGATCTCGGCAAGGCCAATGAAGTTCCTGAAGCCATCCGTAAAGGCACCGAAGGTGCGCGTAAACGTATGGTCAAGGTCCAGATCAAGGCAGACACCATTCCGCACGAAGCTTTCGGGCATTCCGACGGGGGTAAAGTCTTGATTCGCCCGGCAACTCCGGGAACGGGTCTCATCGCCGGTGGCGGCGTTCGCGCAGTCTTGGAAGCGGCTGGTGTGCACAATGTGCTCACGAAGTCGTTGGGTTCCAATAACCACCTGGCGGTGGTCAAGGCGACCTTCCACGCCCTCCAGCAATTGCGGGTTCGTGAGACCATCAAAGCTCTCCGTTCCGCTGACACCGACGAGGTTTAATCGTCCGTTCTCGCACCCTTATTTAGAAAACAACTATCCGAGTCCAAACCCCACGTAGGGGGACGGGCGCCCAATTGAGGAAATTAAATGAAACTCCACGAACTCAAGAACGTTAAAGGTGCCGTGCACCGCAAGAAGCGTGTCGGCTGCGGCGAAGGCGGCGGACATGGTAAAACATCCGGTCGCGGTGGGAAGGGCCAAACGGCTCGTTCCGGCGGCGGTATCCGTATCGGTTTCGAAGGTGGCCAGATGCCTCTCTATCGTCGTTTGCCCCAACGTGGCTTCAACCAGAAGAACTTCCGCACGGAAGCCGCCGTGTTTAACCTCGGTGATCTGGCTAAACTGGATGAGTCCGTCACCGAAGTGAATGCTGAGGTGTTGGCCCAAGCAGGCATCATTCGCGCCGATGAACACTACATCAAGGTGCTCGGCGACGGTGAGATCACTCGTGCGCTCAAAATTACGGCCAGCAAGTTTTCCGCATCTGCCAAGACCAAGATCGAAGCAGCCGGTGGAGAAGCCATTGTAGCTTAATGCTAGGGTGCAGTCCGGTGGAGCACGAATGGGTTTTCTTCATTTCGTTCTCCGTCGGCCCCTGTCCACCTTTTGACCGAATTCTGCTAACTGCTAATCCCCTTTCTCTGCTGTGCTATCCGCTTTCACGAACTCGCTGAAGATTCCCGAACTCCGGCAACGGATCTTCTACACGTTGTCGTTGTTGTTCGTCGCCCGGGTTGCGGCCGTCGTGCCGCTGCCAGGTCTCGATCCCGCTCCGCTGAAGGCGTTCTTCGCGGACCAAACTGCGGCCGGCTCCGGTGCGCTGGTGGGACTCTACAACATGTTTACCGGCGGCGCCTTGGTCCAAGGTGCCATTGGTGCACTCGGCATCATGCCCTACATCAGCGCGTCGATTATCTTCCAACTGATGACTGCGGTGGTTCCGGCACTGAGCCGATTGCAGCAGGAGGGGGACGTGGGTCGTCAAAAACTCACCCAATACACTCGATATGCGACGGTGTTGATCTGTTTGGTCCAAGGCACGCTGTTGATTTTGGCGTTGGAAAACCCTGCCCGTCTCTTCTCCGGCTTCGACGTAAACCAATATGGCGATATCGTCATTGTGAGTAAGATGTGGTTCTTGGTGACTTCCGTAATCATCATGACCGCGGGAACGATGTTGTTGATGTGGCTGGGTGAACAAATCACGCAGCGTGGTATCGGCAACGGGGTGTCTTTGCTCATTACAATTGGTATCTTGTCGGATATCCCCGGAGCGGCCCAAGCCACCTACCAACTTTTCTTTGCTCCTGTAGGCGTGCAAACCCTCGGTCTACCGCAAGGTTTGATCATGTTCGGTCTCTTTATCGCCGTAACCATGGGAATTATCATGGTCGTGCAAGGCCAACGTAAGATCCCGGTGCAGTATGCCAAACGGGTCGTGGGCAACAAAGTCATGGGTGGGCAAAGCTCGTTCATGCCGTTGAAAGTGAACTACTCGGGTGTGATGCCGGTGATTTTCGCCAGCGCCATTCTGTTGTTCCCCCAGCAAATCATGTCCCAGTTGGGTGCCGCCCTGAATCTCGAGTTCCTGGTAGATTTTGCTAACAACCTGCTGCGCGGCCATTGGATGTATTACACCGGTTTCGGGTTGTTGATTCTGTTCTTCAGCTACTTCTGGGTCTCCGTAATGTTCAAACCGATCCAAATTGCGGACGATTTGAAGAAATACGGGGGATATGTCCCAGGGGTTCGTCCCGGCGAACCGACGGCGAAGTTCCTCGATTTCATCATGACCCGACTGACGTTGGCTGGTGCGATTTTCCTCACCATCATCGCCATTCTTCCCGACATTCTGTTATTCCAACTCAATGTCCCCCAGCGTATCGCGATCTTCTTTGGTGGCACTGGTATGCTGATTACGGTGGGTGTGGTTTTGGACACCATGCGCCAAATTGAGACCTTCCTCCTGCAGCGTCACTATGACGGTTTCTTGAAGAAGGGTCGCGTGCGAGCTCGGTCTGCCGCCAACCGTCCCGGATCTCTTGGTGATGCGGCCAGCTCAGAAGCGGTCTTCAAGCTCACTGCCTTCATGGGAGGTATGCTCCTGTTCGGTCTCGCCATCTGGCTTTGGCGCCAGTTTGGCGGCTAAAAATAACCCTTTACTTTGGCGTCAGAGCACTTCACGTTCTCGCCCCTTTCGCCTGGTGGTCACCCCGCCAGAACGAAGTTAGTGGTCCTCGGACCGTCGATTCCGGCATTGGCCGAACGATCCCGTTCTTTGAATATTGAGCACGTCTCTTCTGTTGAAATGATACGACAGGAGATTTCGCGTCGCACTCCAGCGG
>CAXBOL010000385.1:0-5392 GCA_963977295.1 uncultured Opitutaceae bacterium | reverse complement strand
TGATCACACCACCGGGACCCGAAGTGCCGTAGAGCAGCGCGGCCGGGCCCTTGATGACTTCGACTCGCGCAATGGAATTGGTATCGGGAGCGAACAGGGTGCGCACGCCGTTGCGCATGGCTGCGGCACTGCTGAATCCGCGAATGCTGTAGGTCGGGGAGAATTCGTTGAACTCGCGGTTTACGCCGGGGAGATGGTCGATCACCTGGTCGAGGTCGTAAGCGCCGAAGTCGCTGATCATGTCTTCCGTGACCACGTTGATTTGCAGCGGGAGATCCCGAATGAGGGAGTTCACGCGAGTGGCCCCCAGCGTGTTGCCGGCGACGTAGCCGTTGTCATTTTCGGCCGTCACCTCGAAGGGAGAGAGCGAGACGACCTTGCTTTCTGCTTTCCGCTCGGCCGCCGGCGAGGCGGTCTGAGCCAAGAGCGCGAGGGGAGCGAACAACGAGACGAGGAGGGAGAGCGACAGGCAAGACGTGCCAGTCGGAATGCGACGGAGGGACTCGATAGGGTAAGACATGGTCTTTTCGGGGTTTGCAGGTTTTCCACGGGCAAGAGCCAGTGGTGGGTAAAGCCGTGATATTACGTTGAGCGCGCCATTCCGTCTATTGGCCATCTGGCCGGGTGGGGAGCCGGAGGCCAGAATTCTCGAATCTCCGCTCTCATCGCGTTACGCTGCGGCCGATTACGTCCGTGCTGGCCGTTTATCCAATGGGGTCGGTGGGGTCAGCAACGGCTGTTGGAAGTCAGTTCGGGTCGGTCGAAGGTCAATCCCGTTAGGGGAGGAGGTTGAGGGTGTGTGCAGGTTCGCCGGGGAGGAAGGGGGATGGCTCGCCGCGGGCCCAGTCTTCGTGGCCGGCGCGGTAGTAGGGGGAGAGGGGGTTGCCGCTGGCGCCACCAGGTTGGTGGTAGATGCCTTCAGATTCGCGCCCGGGGGAGACGACCATCCGCAGCGAGGCGCCGTGGCGGGGGCGAGCGACGTGGGGCATGCGGCTGTCTCCGGACTGGTGGACCGCGGGAAAGTTAAACCAACTGGCCATGAAGTCGGGTAGAGCGCCGGCAAGGGGATGTTCGAAGCGGAGGCGGTTGGCCGAGCCCCAGCTGGCGCGTTCCAACGGGGTCTTTTTCTCGGCCAACGCCGCGAGCACGCGATCGACGGCCGCGAGGCGAAGGGCATCCCAATCCGCGTAGTCGGCCGCCAATAGGTTGAGGGGTTCGTCGCGGTGCAGCGCCCATAGTCCGGCTTCGTATCTTAGCCGCCAATACGCGAAATCGGGGTCGTGGGCGGTGATTTTGGCGAAGATGGGTTCGAGCGTGAGATGGGAGACTTGGGAGTGCCAGTCGCGGAGCAGGCGATAGCCGACGGATTTCGCGTCAGCTTGGCCGTCCCAGTTGGCAATCATGTCACGGAACTTGGCGCGATCGCCGGTGGGATGGGAGTGCTCGAAAGTCGTCACCAGTAAATCGCGCCAACGCATCACCCATTCGGCGCGGTGATCGAGTTGAATGGCCAGCAAGTCTGCCGGGGCGTTGGCGGTCTCGGGTAGGGCGCGTAGGTCGCGCTCAATTTGCGCGGCGCGTTCGGGGTCGTCGAAGCCCGAGTCGCCGAGACGTCGACCGGCTTCGCCGCCGACCAAGCGCTGGTTGCCGGACCAAATGGGTTGAGTGGCGGTGGCACGAACGACCGGTCGGTCGGTGCGCGATTGAAATCCCTCCCAGCTACGATCGCCGTAGGTCCAGGAGGAAGGGAAGCGGCCGTCGAAGCCGCGTCGTTGCGGGAGTTGCCCGGAAAGGGTCCATGCGGCCTCGCCGTTGGTGTCGGCGACAAAGAGATTTTGGGTGGGCAGACCAGACTCGGCGGCGATGACCAACGCCTCGTCGACGGTGCGAGCGTTATTCAGATCAAGTGTGCGGAAGTTGACGGCGGCGGGATCGTGAAACGTCCACCGGTAGGCAAGTTTCTTGCCACGGCGGGTGGTGCCGACCAAGGGACCGAAGCGAGTCCACGTGGACTCCACGACGACGGGGTCGTCGCCTTTGACCGCGATCGTATCTTCGTGGATTTCGAATTCGTAAGATTCCTGACTATCGAGGTAGAAGAGGTCGGGAGCGAGGGGGTCGAGGTCGATGGGAATGAGGTCGCCCGTGTCCACGGTGGCGTTGGTGAATGACCACGCGATGTGACCGTTGCTGCCAATGATGACACCGGGCACGCCGGGTAGGGTGGCACCGGTGACCTGATGGGGGGATGGTCCGGAGCCAGCCCATTCGAGTTGGGCTCGATACCAGATATTGGGCACGCGGAGACCGAGGTGAGGGTCGCCGGCCAGGGTTGCCACCGAATCGTGGATACGGACGAACGCGTTGGACCCGATGGTGAGTCGTTCCGGGGAAGGAACGGAGGAAAGAACAGGAGGGGCGGGCGGAGCCTGGCGAAGATCCAGCACATGTGGCGGAGGGGGCGGGGGCAGCTCGGCTTGAGTGCCATCGAGGGCACTGTCGTCGGGACCGACAATGGGATTAAAAAAATCTACGGCGGTGGGGCCGAGGAAATCGCGGAGATTGGCGAGGGTCTTTTCGTAAGTGCCATCGGAATCCTGCAGATCCAGCACCATGGCGTAGAGCACGAGGCCGCAGTCTTCGGGCAGCCACGGGGACGGCGCGGCGCGGAGTAGGGCATATTCCCACGGTTTGGAGGCGAGTGAATTGAGACCTGCGTTTACCCCATCTGCGTAGGCTTGAACCAGGGCTCGGCGTTCGGGGGATTCGGCGGCCAGCACCTGGCGGGCAAGCTCCCGGAACCGGTGGATGACCACAGCGCGGTCGACGTCCAACGCCGCGGACCCAAACAGCGCGGAAAGTTCTCCGGCGGCACTGCGACGCAACAAATCCATCTGGAAAAAACGATCCTGCCCGTGGGCAAAGCCGAGGGCGCGGTTGGCGTCGATTTCGTTGGCGGCCTGAATAATCGCGATGCCCTGGGCGTCACGGTGAAGTTGCGCCGGAGCCGTGAGACCCGCGATGGAAACGTCGCCATCGAGAGTGGGTAGCGCGCCTTCGACTTGATGCCATGCCCACGCAAAAATGCCGAGAATGAGGAGAACGATCCCACTGCCGATGAGGCCGGACCAGCGCACAAGGCGAGTTTTACTCATGATGAAGGAGAGCTAAGCGGCTAAGATGCAGCATGGACTGGTTTGTTTTTTTAACCACGAATTGACACGAATGACTTCGCTACCGCGTCGTCGGAAGTGTATTTATTTTAACCACCGATGGACACGGATTAACACGGATTCCTGTTGTCATACTGAACCTGTTGGAGGGATGCAGCACAGATTGTTTTTTAAACACCCGGGATGGCGGGAGACGCGGAAGTCCTGTGAGGCGGGATACCGCAATGCGATGGAGTAGGGGCAGGTTTGTAGTCTGACCGCGCGGCGCACTGCGGGGGACGAGGCCGTTTTTAAACGACATAGCGAAACTTCAATGGGGCTTGCCCAGGCCCAGGCCGGTGAGGGCGGTTTTGACGATGATGGCGGGAGGGGGGGCGATATCACACCAAATCGCCTCCTCGGGTGAGGGGGCTTCGAGGGCGGCCAGCTGGGAATCCAACAAGGAACTCGGCATGTAGTGGCCCTCGCGAGCGCCGAGTCGAGAGGCGAGTAGGTCGCGGGTGCCGTGCAGAAAAACGAACTGAATGTTCGGTGCGGCCGAGCGAAGATGTTGGCGGTATCGCAGCTTCAGCGCTGAGCAGGCCAGCACGGAGGCGGGATGGGCGGCGAGGTGGTCGCGCAGGGCATCGAGCCAGGGTGCGCGATCGTCGTCGGTGAGTGGAGTGCCAGCTCGCATTTTGGCCACATTGGCCGCGGGGTGGAAATCGTCGGCATCGAAGTAACGCCAGCTGAGGGTTTGGGCGAGTTTGATACCGATGGTGGATTTGCCGGTGCCGCAAACGCCCATGACGATGATGGCATGAGGGGTTCCAGAAATTGTGGTGGCTTCGGGCGAAGCGTTAGCGGGCATATCCATCGAGAGAGCGTCCTTCATCGAATTCGATCAGGTCAAAAAAAGTGCAAATGCCTTGGTCGGACCAACCGGAGTCGGACACCCGACGGCGGAGAAATTCCGAACGATCATCCCGCCAGCCGAGTTTGGCGAGAAAACGACTCCATACCAGACAGTCGTGGTCGCTGCGGGTCCCGCCTTGAGATAGAAGATCGGCTAGGATAATCTCGTCGGTGTCTCCCGTCAGGACGCATTGATGGACGAACGCGTATTCTACCCGGAGGAAGGTGCAGGCGCGAAGGTCGAGTCCGTTACCCAGGGCCGCGTGGTAATCGGGAGGCAATTCGCCTCGGGAGTGGAGGCGGATTTTATCGAACATCCGACCCACATAAATGAGTCGATCAACCATGGCGTAGGGACTGCGGAGACCGGGAACTGCTGGCATAGGAGGCAGAGCCTCAATTACGGCGCCAGTAAATCCAAGTGCAGACTGCAGCAGCAGCGATAGTTGGTGCGACGATCCACCAGGGGTCGAACGGCATCGCGTAGCGCTGCACAACCCAGAACGTGCCCCAGCACTTGAGGCCAATCAGACCCCACCCTCCGGCGATGAGCAGCTCGGATCGGCGGTTCCGGGCAATGGGCTGGGAGACCCTCACGTCCCGCACGAAAGGATCGTCGGCCACGTGGGGCGATAGGTTGCGAAGACGGAGGAGAAGGTTAGCGAACATGGCGGCCGAAGAGGCAGGAACATAGCGCACTCCGTCCGAAAGAAAAGTCTCCGATGCAATCAGTCCCAACGAAAGAGATCCTCAGTTTTGGCGGTCGCTGGCGCGCAACGAGTTCGGAGTTATTTGCCACTTTATTTGGAGGGTGATTAACCTGCATCGAATCAGGATTTGGGCTGATTGATGAAACATTCTTCCCGCGCACTGGGTCGGAAGGGGTAACAAGCAAAAGCCATGAAGACCTCAACTTTAGTCACTGTCCTCGCCCTTTTCGCCGGCGTATTGTCGGCCGAACCGGTGGCGGCGGTCACCGTCGATTTCGTCGATGCCGACCACTTCACCGATTTCTCGGATTCCTATGCGTTTCCCGAGCGAGGACGCAAATATTATACGAAACAGCTGAGCGAATACCTCTCGGATCGCGCGGCCAAAAAATTGCCTAAAGGCTGGCGACTGCAAGTCGTGGTGACCGATGTCGACATGGCCGGCGAATTTGAGCCCTGGCGCAGTTCGTCAGCCCAAGATGTGCGGATCGTCAAAGACCTCTATCCGCCGCGGATCGATTTGAGTTTCCGTATCTGGAATGCGGCCGGCAATGTCGTCGCCGAAGGGGACCGAAAGTTGCGGGATATGGGTTTCATGTATTCCGGTCGGACACT
>CAXBOL010000384.1:0-5394 GCA_963977295.1 uncultured Opitutaceae bacterium | reverse complement strand
TGCGGCATGACTTCGCCGACGCGCCGCTTGAAATTGGTGGTGACCGCGCCGATGAAAAACGAAGTGGGCTCGAACTTTGGCCGCGGTTTGCCGGAGCGATCAGCGTGGGGATCGAGTCCCTGGTTCATCGAGTTGAGCAAACTGATCAGCCCGACAGAATCGATGTCGAAGACGGGTTTGGCGGTGCCGCCGTTGCCCGAGATCGGGTAGTCCCCGGTCATGGCGAGGATGTTGTTGAACCCCTCACTGTGCAGGAGCCACGCCTCACTTTCGAGTCCGTTGCGATTGAGATCCTTGCAGGTCAGGTGAATGACGACCTCTTTGCCGGCGTAGAGAATTGGCTTACCGAGCGCGGTGGGTGCGAGTTGCGGATTGCCCCCAGCGTTGTCGGTGATCGACACCCAATCGATCGCGTCGTGCGCGACGAGATCGTTGGCGAAGCCGCGAGTTTTGCCCGCGTTGCGCTCCGTCATGGATCCGCGCACCGAGACCAGCTCGCTGCCGATAAGGAAGCGGTCGGTGGTCTCGAATTTTTGGCGGAGAGAGAGCATGAGGGGAAGGGGGGAAGGACTGAAGGCTGAAAGACTGAAGGTTGACGGGCCGTCAGCCTGCGGTTTTTTTAACCATCCCGCAGGGCGGGAGACACGAATGGCTTCACTAGTCTTTCGTGCTGAAACGAAGTGGCGGATCCTTTGACCACGAAACACACGAAAGACACGAAACCGTCAGCCTTGAAAGGGTGGGTTTGAATCTGTGTCTATCTGTGTTCATCTGTGGTTTTCAAACTCGCGGTGGAGTGGCTACTTGTGGGCGGCTTCCAGTTCGGCTTGGAGGGCGATGACGACTTCGGCGGCGGAGCCTTCGCGTTCTTGTTCATCGCCCCATTTGAACTGGGCGGTGTAGTCGGCATCGGCGGTGAGGCCGAGGCGCTGGGCGGCGGCATCGATGCGTTCGACGAAGGCGACTGGGAGCTCGATGTTCACCTCGGAGAACTCATCGGAGGCTTTGATCTGCGAAGGCAGATCCTGCCAGTAGAGGATTTGGTAAGTGGTGACCGTGCCCTTGGGCGTTTCACCCTTGGGCTCGCTGGGCGCGAGGGGGGTGGCGTCGGGTCTGGGAGCGTCTCCTTTACCCATGAAGCTGAGGAAGAGATCGACCGCACTGGAGGCGTCGGCCCCGTAGCCATCCGCGCCAATTTCGTCGGCGAACATTTGGCTGATCGGCGCGCCGCCGATGGCAAATTTAACGTCACGACCGTCGGCTTCGAAACCGTCGATGACGGTCTTCATGTAGGTCATGGTGGTGGTAAGCAGTGCGCTCATGCCGATGATGTCCGGTTTGCAGTTGTCGGCGGCGGCCATGAATTTTTCGACACTTTGATCGACGCCGATGTCGTGGACTTCGAAGCCGGCGCCTTCGGCCATCATGCAGACGAGGTTTTTGCCGATGTCGTGCAGATCCCCACGGACGGTGCCCATGAGAAGCACGCCGGTGGTGCTGCTGACGCCGGAGGCGGCATCGCCCGCGACGAGCAATGGACGCAACACGGCCATGGCGGCCTTCATGGCGCGGGCGGCGATGAGCACCTCGGGCACGTAGAGGATGTTGTGTTTGAAGTCTTCGCCTACGACGCTCATGCCGGCGATGAGGCCGTCGGACAGAATTTCTTGGGGAGTGATTCCCTCGGCGATGGCGGCTTCGGTCATCGCAGCGACTTCCTTGGCGTTACCCTCGTAGAGGAGTTGGTTCATTAGAGCGTAATCAGGCATATTTTAAATGGGAGATGGGTGTTTACAGAAGGAAACGAAGAGCGGTCAGCTTGCTGTTTTTTAACCACAGATGGACACAGGTGGCTTCACTACCGTTACGCACCGCAACGGAACTGTAAGTTGAACTGATCTGTGTCTATCCGTGTTCATCTGTGGTTAAAAAACAGCGTTGGATTCAGGGTTTAGCGACCGTTGCGGGCGGCGTTGTAGTCGTTGAGGGCGGAGAGCATGGCGTTGATGTTTTGCTTGGGCATGCCGGGGCTGGTGCCGCCGCCGACGGAGAGGATGATGCGTTCACCTTCGCTCTTGTTGAGCACGTCCATGGTGGCGGCGTAGACTTCTTCGACGGTGCCGCGCACGCCGACTTCGAGGGGGTTCACGTTGCCCATCAAAGTCATCTCATCGCCGATGCGAAACTTGACGTCTTCGATGTCGGTTTGTTTGCCCCAGTTGAGCACGTTGAACCCGGCATCTGGAAGGTAGTCCATACACGCTTCGACGTCGGCGTCGTTGTGGTAGAGTTTTACCCAATCCTTCGGGAACGCGTCGCAGATCCGTTTGAGGTAAGGGTGACAAAATTCCTGATAGTGGGCCTCGTTGACGAAGCCGACGATGTCGTCGAGAATGAAGATGCCTTCGACGCAATCGCCGATGGCTTTGTGTTGGGCTTTGAGCCAGTCGATGATGAGACGGGTGCAGAGGTCCAAGAGCTTGTGCACGTGCTCGGGTTTATCCACGAGATCGAGCATGAAGTCGGCGGTGTTGCGCACGAATCCGGCGGTGCACATGGGGCCGCGGGCGGTAACCATCGGCATGATGTAACCGGCATCAAACACGCGTTGTTTTTGCATGCGGATGCGGTGGAGGGTCATCGCCATGAAGGCATCGGCTTCCACTTCGTATTCGTGGATTTTATCCACATCTTCGATACGGAAGAGTCCGTGGTATTCGGAAGGGGTGTTGTCCTGCCAGAACTTGATTTTCGCGCCCAGAGCGGAAGGTTCAGCGGCCATACCGTATTCCATCCAGAAGCCAGGCACGAAGATGACGTCGGGGAACTCCTGATGGATTTTCAGATGCGACTCGAACCACACGTCGGGGTTGAGGAAGAAGTCCATGTGCTTGACTCCGACGTAGCCGGGAATCCACGGGCTATCGATGATCATCGCCATCGGAATGTTGTCGAGGCGCTCGCCGCGGGCGGCGCGTTTAAAGGTGTCCCATTGTTCTGGTCGCATGTTTTTTGAAGAGGAGGGTGTGCTAAGGGGCAGGATTGTTTTTTAACCACAGATTAACACAGATGGCTTCACTACCGTTACGCGATGAAACGGGGAAGTGATGTAGACTGTGCACAAAACAAGAAGCCTGAATGAATGAAGTCCGAATCTGTGTTTATCTGTGTCCATCTGTGGTTAAATAATAGCGTCCAACGCAGACTTAGGCGGTGGGAGCTTCGAGGTAGACTTCGTTGCCGCGGATTTCCAGTTTGGCGCCGGCTTCGGTGGCGGCCTCGGTGAGGGCGTGGGCGAGCATGGTTTTCACGTCGGGTCCGTGCTCGAGGCGGCGGAGCAGGCCTTCGCCTTTGGCATTGTTGATGCGCAGCATGAGCTTGAGGCCCTTGCGCTTGCACATGACCTTGGTGCCGTCGTCGAGCTTGGCAGTCATCTGCTTGATGAAGGCGCTGACGTAGTGCACGCCGACGCCGGATTTGTCGGAGAAGTTGCCGGGGAGTTTTTCGTCCGTGGCGGGATCGATGTCGCAGAGTTTAATCATGTTTTTTTAGTAGTGAGTAGCGGGCAGCGAGTAGTGAGTAGAGAGAGGCAGTGGTTTTTTAACGCAAAGACGGGAAGCGCGCGAAGCACGCAAAGCGGATATAGGTTTTTTGGATATATTTGGCAGCTGTTTTTAACTGCACGGAGCGCGTGAGCGCGAAGATGGTGGGCTCAAAGAGTTTGCGCCGAAGGGGTGATGAAATGGGTGCCCGGTTGGGCGATTGAAGAACAAATGGACATAGGTGGCTTACTCCTTCGCCGAGGCTTCAGAGCACACGCCACTACCTTTACG
The DNA here is from genome assembly GCA_963977295.1 of uncultured Opitutaceae bacterium. Taxonomy (GTDB): domain Bacteria; phylum Verrucomicrobiota; class Verrucomicrobiia; order Opitutales; family Opitutaceae; genus Actomonas. Next base: position 1,561 of record CAXBOL010000384.1, on the reverse strand, counting down.
CACTGGAACAAGGAAAGTAGTGAAATTGATCTGTGTGTATCTGTGTTCATCTGTGGTTAAACAGAATGCGGTGGGGGTTTAGGTTTTTTGGACGAGGGCGTAGTGGATGGTTTCGAGAGCGAGGCCCCATTTGTGGGCGCGGCTGGAGGCGTCGCAGTAGCAACCGCTTTGGCGGGTTTCGCGTTGCCAAGTGAGAATGTCGTCCAACGGATGGCCGAGGAGCGCAGGGGGCTCGGCGATGGAGGCGAGCGTGCGTTGGGGGTTGCTCAGGTAGGCGCACTGATGCGTGTGGCCGGTATCACCGGGGGCGGGCGCACAGCGCGTATCGAGTATGCGGTGATGCTCGGCGGCGGGCGCGAGAGTCACTTCGTAGTCGAAGGCGAGCGGTTGGCCCATGTTGGAGCAGGTGCTGCCATCGAAGCGGAAGCGGGCTTGAATTTTACCGTCGGATTGAGGCGCCAGCGTAACGCGTTGGTCCACCCATTTACCCAAGGCCTTGCGGCTGATGGTGTATTGGGCGTTTGGATTCAGCGGACGAGGTTCCTCGATCGCGACGGGGGAGTGGATGTAAGCCGCACGGCGGTATTGGCAGGGCTCACAGGGAATGAGTCCGGGCGTGGCCAGGGCCTCGGCGGTGCGGGGGATCAGGCCGAAGATGCCGAGCAGGGATTTCTTCGGTTTTATCATGCCGCTCGATAACACCTCGACGGGTTCCGGAAACCCCGTGCCGAGGTTCTTGGTGACGACGTCAAACAAGCGGTTTTGTTCCGCCACATCCCACCCCGCGTAACCGGGACTGTAATGGGGAATGGCCATGAGTCCGGCGGGTTCGGCGATGTCGCAGATGCGTCCACTGAGTCCGGCCACGAGGGCTTCGACGACGGCAGAGCCGTAGACTTCGGCGAAGAAATATTCGTCGGGCTTGCTGTCCTTCCAGAGGGCAGCGGAGCGATCGACGATGGCATGACCGGCGCTGACGGCGGCCAGCATGACGCGTTGCGCTCCGGCTTTGAGTAGGTGGGCGTGAAGACGAGGGGAGTCGAAAGTGACCCCGTCGATCAGGAGGCGTTGGTCGGAGAGATCGAGGGAGGCCTCGCGCAGATAAACCCAAGGGCGACCGTGGGCGGCGAACCATGCGCGAGTCTGGTGGGCGAGTTCGGTGGCTCGTTCGCCAGGCTGGTGGCCGGCAGGGTAGCCGAGGAGCCGGCGGAACTCGTGTTCCGGCACGTCCACGCGAGGGTCGCGATCGAGGTTTTCGATGAGCGTGGTCATGCGCGTTCGGAGCGTCGGGGTATGAAACCCCTCCCACATGGTTGGGACTCGTTTTCGAAGAGCGTGGTCATGCGTCGGCGAGTTCATCGGCGTTGCCGATGGGGGCGAATTGGCAGCCTTCGACAAAGACATCGAAGAAGTTGGGATGAGTTTCGAGGCGGCAGTGCTCGACGCGGCGGACGAGTTGCTCGAGTTCGGCGCGTTTGGTTTTGGAGAGCAACGCGATGCAGGCACCTTCGACGGCGGCATTGCCGACTTGACGGATTTTTTCCGTGGGGATGTCGGGGAT
>CAXBOL010000383.1:0-5400 GCA_963977295.1 uncultured Opitutaceae bacterium | reverse complement strand
CACTACCGTTACGCGATGGAACCCGTCAGCTTGTGGTGTTTTTTTAGAAATGAATTCATCGGAGTGGGGATTGAATCTGCGTTTATCTGTGGTTCCCAAATTCTGGATGCGGTGGAGTGGTGGCGGAGAGGCAGGATGGACTGGTTTGTTTTTAACCACAGATGAACACAGATGGCGTCACTACCGTTGCGCGGTGGAACCCGTCAGCTCGGTTTGGTTGGGTGGGATTGGATCTGTGTCCATCAGTGTTCTTCTGTGGTTTCCAAATTTTGGAGGTGGCGGCTGAACGGGGGCTAGGGGGAAACATGCAGAGATTTCCATTTTTCGCTAGGAGAGAACGTAGGATCACCGTAGTCGGCCCCGGCGTGGCTGGCCTCGGCGCTGGCGAAAAAGGTGATGAGTTCCTGTTTCATGGCGGCAGCGCGGTCAGGTAAGATCGCGGCGAGGTTGCGGGTTTCGGCGCGATCGGCGGCGAGATTGTAGAGCTCGTGGGAGGGGAGGAGAAATTTGTAACCGTCGCGAACCAGCGAAGACTCACCACCGGCATAACGAAATGGAATTGATCGGGTGCGTCGGGAGGCGTCACCGCGGAGAATGGGCAGGATGTTTTCGCCGTCGAGGGGGCGGGCGTCTGGTAGGTGGGCCCTGACGATTTGTTTAATGGTGGGGAAATAATCCAGCGTGGTGAGAATGGTGTCAGACCGGGAGCCGGCGGGGATCTGAGGCGGCCAAACTGCAAAGGCGGGAACGCGCACGCCGCCGTCGTAGAGGGCGCGTTTCCGTCCCCGCAGGCCGTCGGTGGTGCCGGCGCGGCGGGACTTGGGGGCGAGGGTCTTGCCCTCGGGGCCGTTGTCGGAGCAGAAGAAAATGAGCGTGTTCTCCGAGGCTTGCGCGTCTTCCAGCGTCTGCACGATGCGTCCGACCTGTTCATCCAATTCGGTGATGCAGCCGTAGAAATGGGCGGCTTCGCCGAAGCCCTCGTAGCGCTTCAGATACTCGGGGCCCGCGGCGATATCCTCATGGGGAGCATGAAACCAGACGACAGCGAGAAACGGTTGCTGCGCCGCGAGGGCCCGCTGCATGAAGGGCACGGCGCGATCGGCGACGACGCGGGCGGCGCCGCCGCGCAGACTCGGATCGTCACCGGGCACGGCCACGCCATCGGCGAAGAAGGGGTTGTCGACGGCACGGGGGCCGAGTCCCGGATCCCACGTGGAGACCGCGGATTCGGTGACGAACGACGTATCGTAGTCTCGGAGCCACGGGGGGGCAAAGTGCACGGCCGGCTTACGGGCCTGGCCCTTGGACGACATGGTGGGGCTCAGCGTGCCGAGGTTCCATTTCCCGAAGTGACCGGTGGTGTAGCCCTGTTGCTTAAGCATGCGAGCGAGGGTGAATTCCTGGGCGGGGAGGTGACCGCCGTTGGCGTTGTAAATGCCCATGCGATCGTGGTGACGGCCGGTGAGCACGGTGGCCCGGGTGGGGGAACAGACGGAGTTGCCGGAATAAAAGTGGGAGAGGGTGACTCCGCGGGCGGCGAGGGCGTCGAGATTGGGAGTTTGGATGATCTGATTGCCGTTGAAGCCGGTATCGCCGTAGCCGAGGTCATCCGCCATGATGAGGATGATGTTGGGGGAGGCAGCCGAGACCGAACCAAGGAGGAGCCCGCTGCCGAGAGTGAGGGAGGCGAGGATTCGTTTCATCTGAATTGGTCGTATTCGGGATTCACCTGAGCGTCGCGGAAGATGGGGAGGTCTTTCCACAGGTCGTAGGTGGCGCGAAGTTGGGCGGGATCTTCGGGGTATTGGCCTTGGTCGTTGGTCGCGACCATCCATTCGTTGAGAATCTTGCGGTGAGCCTTGAGAGTGGCGGAGTGGGCCGGGTCACTGGCGAGATTGTTGATTTCATGGGGATCGGCCGCGAGGTCGTAGAGTTCCTCGTGCGGGCGAACGCCAAACCAGTGTTGGTCTTGGTAGGGGGTGAGTTGCCCGGCTTCATGCAGTCGCTTGAGGTCGGCGACGGTGGGTTGATGGTCCCGGTATTGGGCCTGCAGCATCGGACGCTCGGGGAAAAAATTGCGGATGTAGCGAAAGCGGTCGGTGCGGACGGTGCGGATACGGTCGATGGTGTAGTCGCAGCGGTCGCGGGCGCTAATCACGTGATCAACCGGGGAGTAGTTGGTGCCAAAGAGGTCTTGGCCATCGAGGTAGTCGGGGAGTGACACGCCACCGAGGGCCAGGGTGGTCGCGGTGATGTCGAGGGCGTTGACGAGCTCGTCGCGCACGGTCCCTGCTTTGATCGCGGGGTGATTACCTTTGATCATGAGTGGAACGTGGATGCCGCCTTCGTAGCAGAATTGTTTGTGCCGCAAAGACTGGTTGTTGCCGTGATCGGAGAAGAACATGACGACGGTGTTGTCCAGTTCCCCATCCGCTTTCAGTTGGGCCAGAATGGCTTCGACCCGAGTGTCGGCTCCGCGGGCGGCGTTATAGTGCATCGTCCAAGATTTGCGATGGGCCGGCGTATCGGGAAAATACGGAGGAAGAGGCACGTCGTTGTCCGCGAGGAGTTCGCCGGGACGCACGTAGCGGGCATTGGCTTTGCCACCCTTGATTTCGATCTGGCCGAACCAAGGCTGCGATTTGTCGGGCCGAGCGTTCCACGTGTCCTCGGTCAGGGAAAGGTTGTGTTCGGCGTGGTTGCCCTGCCAGCCGTTCATGCCGGCCACGTAGTTGGAGCGGGAGCCGACGGAGTAGAGGTCGCGGCGATCGTAGTGGAAGTTGTAGTCGTCCTTACCGCTGTTGAAGGTGAAGTAGCCGGCGGCCCGCATGAGCTCGGGGAGTGTTTTCATCCCGGCGGGGAGGTGGATGCGCAGTGCCTCGGGCACGATCTCCCCGTCGGTGGTGCGACTGGAGCGATGTTGGTGGGTGCCGGTGGTGGTTTGCATGACGCCGGTGATGAGGGCCGAGCGCGATGCCGAGCAGACTGGGGCAGTGACCATGGCGCGCTTGAACAGGACGCCGTCCGCAGCGAATTGATCGATGACCGGCGTGTGGCCGGAGTTGATCGGGTCGTCGTAGCACCCCATGTAGGGTGAGAGATCCTCGGAGAATATCCACAGGATGTTGGGACGGGACGGGGCGGCGGAGAGGCCGGTCACGATTAGCGAGGCGAGGGAGAGAGCAAGACGGGGCGAAAATTTGATCTGAATCATGAGCATGGCGGGGCGAGAGAGGACGTCTCGTCGGAGGGGCAAGCAAGGCAAGGGTAACGCTAATTTGAACGCTTTGATCTGGCGGTGGCGAGTATTCGGTAACGAATGTTGAACGGATCAGCTTTTCAATGCTCCCAAATCAGCGGTTTTGAAGTGAACTCTAGGCTGGTTGATCGCTTCAGGATGCCTCGTTTTTCCGAGTCTGCCTCGACCAAGTTCAACGCATCTCTGCCCTAACCCCATCTATTCGACTGTTTGCCTCGCGACTGCGGTTGGTCATCCCGGCCCCGGTTGCTTCATTCGCCCTTACCCTGTTTGAGGTCGCCCTTATGAAAACTTTTAAAATTTACGTTACTACGCTGATGGTAGCCGGCGCGATAGCCGCCGGCGTCGCCAGCGCGGCAGCGAATACTTCCCCGAATGTTGTCCTGTTTCTTGTCGATGACCTGGGTTGGGCCGACCTGGGCTATCGTAACCCGGACGTGTTTGAGTCGCCTAATATCGATAAACTGGCGGCGGAAGGCACGGACTTTACTCAGGCCTACATCGCGTGTCCGACGTGTAGTCCGAGTCGGGCAACATTGTTGACTGGCCAGCATCCCACGCGAATCGGGTTTGCTCGCCACATCTACACCGGAGATCCCAAGGCGGGCTTCGATAAAACGGGCCGCACGACGCAGGAATTTGCCGTCTTTGACCAAGATCCGGCGCAGTTTCCGAGTCGCAATTGGTTACCGTTGGAGTTGACGACCTATGCCGAGGCGTTGAACGAGCGGGGGTATCACAACGAATTCGTCGGTAAGTGGCACTTGGGCAGCGAAGAGTATTTTCCGACCAAGCAAGGCTTCGCCTCCGAGGCCGGCACGGCCAACGCGGGACACCCCAGATCTTACGTCCCCCCGTTTTTCAAAAACTCAGAGGTATTCGCTAACGAACAGGAACGATACCTGACCGACAAACTCACGGATGAGTCCGTGAACTTTATTGAATCCTATGATCGCGATGCGCCCTTTATGCTCTCGATGTGGTATTATTCGGTGCATGCTCCGCACATCGGGAGGGAGGATTTAGTTAAACACTTCGAGGCCAAAGGGCTCACCGGCGCCTACGCCCACTACGCGGCCATGGTGAAGGCGGTGGACGAATCGGTGGGACGCGTGCGTCGCGCGCTCGAAGCCAAAGGGATGGCGGACAATACGATCATCATCTTCCTGTCCGACCAAGGGGGCGCCTTTCAGAACGGCGTATTTCACGGGGGAAAGAAAGAAGACACGCTCTACGAAGGCGGTGCCCGGGTGCCGTTCATTTTTCATTGGCCGGGGGTAACCAAGCCGGGTTCGACCAACGATAGCATCGTGCAGTCGACCGATCTCTTTCCGACGTTGGTGGAGATTGCCGGAGGCGACGTGTCGAAGTTCGAGCACCTCGATGGCGTATCGTTGGTCCCGTCGATTGAGCAAAACAGCATTCTCCAACGAGGGGCGCCCCTTTTTGGTTACCGAGCCTACGAAGACCTTTACGTTTCGGTGCGCGAGGGCGATTGGAAGCTGTTGGCCTATCGCAGCGGCGCGATCAAACTCTACAACATCGCCAACGACATCAGTGAAACGACCGACGTCGCGGCGAAACACCCGCAACGCGTGCAAGCTCTCCGCGAAAAACTGATCGCGTGGGAAATAGAAATGGGCGTGGAACGCTACTCAGGTGTGCAATGAACAGAGCCTTTTTGCGCCCGTTAGCTTGATGCGTCGGCGACGCCAAACCGTATCCGAACTTTAAATATAAATTATGAAAAAACTTAAACGATCCTCCCTCTGGCTGCTCATTTGCGGCATTGTGTCCCTTTCGCTGCCGGCGCAGACGCGACTCAATGGCTTGTTCGCCGATGGGATGGTCGTGCAACGCGATACGGAGGTCGCAGTGTGGGGGCACGATGAGCCCGGGCAAAAGGTGCGGGTGCGTGCGAGCTGGGGGGCCAAGGTCGAAACGAAGGCGGACCGCGACGGCACTTGGCGGGTGAAGGTGTCGACCCCAAAAGCGGGTGGCCCGCATCAATTGACGGTGCGCGGCAGTGACGAGGTAGTGGTCTCCGACCTGTGGAGTGGTGAGGTGTGGTTGTGCTCGGGTCAGTCGAACATGGAGATGCCGGTGAAGGGGTTTACGAACCAACCAGTCAACGGTAGCCA
>CAXBOL010000382.1:0-5401 GCA_963977295.1 uncultured Opitutaceae bacterium | reverse complement strand
GCCGGGGGTGAGCATGACGACGGTGGGGTCGGGCACATGCTCGGGGGCGAGCCAATTGAGGAGATCGAGCAGGTCGGAAGTGTAGCCGGCGACCGGGCGCACGCGATAATTGCGGAGCAGATTGGGGAAGATCCGCTTCATGATCTGCCGATTCTCGAGCACGTAGCTTACGCCCGAGGGCGTGCGGAGATTGTCTTCGAGGACGCGGTATTGGCCGTCGGCGTCACGAATGAGGTCGGTGCCGTTGATGTGGACGTGGCGATTGCGGGGGAGTTTTACGCCGACGAGTTCGGGGCGAAAGTGCGAGCAACTTTCCACGAGTTCGCGCGGGATGATGCCTTCCTTGATGATGCGTTGCTCGGAGTAGATGTCCTGGAGGAACAGATCGAGCGTCTGCATTCGCTGCGTGAGCCCGGCTTCCATTTGGGCCCACTCTTTGGCGGAGATGATCCGGGGGATCAGATCGAACGGGAAAATCTTTTCGGTGCCCGCTTGGTCGGAATAGACGGTGAAGGTGACGCCGCGATTGATGAATGTTTCGTCAGCGGCTTTCTGGCGGGTGAACAATTCACCGATGCCCGACATGTCTTGGTAGCGTTCGAGGAGGCGTTGGTAGTGGGGGCGGGGCACACCGGGAGATTCGAACATCTCATCATAGAATCCGCCGTCGTCGTAATTATTGAAAAAATCAGCCATAAATTTAGTCGGTTGGTTGCTGCCAGAGGAAACTGTGTTCCGAGACGAGAGGGGTGCCGTTGGGCGCGAGTAAACTGAGTTGCCACGCGAGGGGGCGTTCGGCGGAATCGGGCCAATCCGCGCCGGTGAGCCCAAGGTTTACGGCGTGGCTTCCTGCGGTCAGGGCGTAGGGAAACGTGTGCACAGTGGGTTCGGTTTGGCCGTCGCGTTGGAGTTCCAACTTGAATGAACAGCCGGCCAAGTCGGTGGCGGAAATGGTGCGAATGAGCCAATAGAATCCGGCCCGCGCCGAAGGGTCGGTGCGGAGGGCATCGCGGTTGGTGGTATCGGGCGATCCGCCGAAATACTCGCTCAATCGGGTGAAGCTGGCAGCGTCGCGATAAGAGGGCCAGACGCGTTGTAACTTCACATCTTGAGCACGAACGGCGGGCCCCGATGTCGCGATCAAGGCGAACGCCAGGGTCGGAAGGAGGGAGGAAATTCGCATGCGGGATTTAACTTATCGGCGGGTTTGGGAATGGCAAGTTATCGCAGATTTCGTGCCTACTTTCCCGCGTTTTCCGACCGGAGGGAGACATACTGGTAGCGGTGGAGGCCGAGTAGGGTGGGGGGCCATCCTTGGACCTCGGGACGGATGAGGTAGGCTTGGGTGCCGTGGTAGAGGGGGGTGATGGGAGCGTCGTCGAGCAGGACGGTTTCAGCTTCCTGATAGAGGGTAAGGCGGCGGGTTTCATCGGACTCGACGCTGGCGGCTTGGAGGAGGCGATCGTAGGTTGGGTTTTTCCAGCCGGTGTTGTTGTTGCCGCTGAAAGAATAGAAGAGTTCGAGGAACGTGTAAGGGTCCACGTAGTCGCCGATCCAGCGCGCATTGGAGAGTTGGTAGTGGAGCTGGGTTTCATCATCGAGCCAGACGCGTTGTTCCTTGAGGGCGAGCTGGACCTCGATGCCGAGTTCGCGGCGCCACATCTGTTGGATGGCCTCGAGGAGTTGTTGGTTCAACTGGCGCGCGGCGGTGATGATCTCGGTGACAGGAAATCCCTGTCCTTGGGGGTAGCCGGCGTCGGCGAGAAGTTGGCGGGCCTGCGCGGGATCGTAGTGCACGGTGGTGACGGAACGGTAGCCCGCGGTGTCCGGAGGCGTGAGACTGTGCGCGGGAAGTTCGCCACCGGTTAGCACGTGTTCGGCCAGCGCGTTGCGGTTGATGGCGAGAGACAAGGCCCGGCGGACACGGACGTCGTCGAAGGGCGGTTGCGTTAAGTTGAAGCGAATGAAGCCGGTGAGGAGAAACGGATCGATGCGCAGCAAGTCGGGTTGCTCGGCGCGGTAGGTGGCGATTTTGCTGAGCGGCATTTCAGATGTGAGATGCAGCTGTCCGGCCCGAAACGCGGCCTCCTGGCTGGCGGCGTTTTCGTAGGGATAGAAGGCGAGACCATTGAGCTTGGTTTCGGCGTTGCCGTAGTAGTGCGGGTTGCGCTCGGCGACGAGGCGTTGGTTGGGGGTCCACGCGGTGAGGCGGAAGGGACCGTTGCTGACGATGTTTTCCGAGCGGGTCCAACGGTTGTTACGATCGATGAAACCGCCGTGGCGTTTGAGGACGTGCACCGGAACGGGCCAGCTGACGGGCAAGGTGAGAAGGGAGGGGAGCGTGGGGGTAGGGCGCTCGAGTTCGATGGTGAGGGTGGTGGCGTCGACGGCTTTTACCCCGACGGCGACGAAATCGGGCAGATCGCCGGCGTTGAATCGGGCGGCGTTCTTGATCGGGTAGAGCACGTAGGCGTATTCCGAGGCGATGGTGGGGGCGAGGGCGCGGGCGAAGGAGTCGCGGAAGGTTTGGGCGGTAAGGGGTTCACCGTCGGACCATTTGAGGTCGGGTCGAAGATGAAAGGTCCACGTGAGCCCATCGGCGGAAGTTTCCCAGCTTTCGGCGCAGGAAGGGACCGGGCGGGAGGAGGTTTCGTCGATCGCGGTCAACCCCTCGAACAGTGCGAGCACTACTTGAAAGTCGGTGAACGCTGAAACCAAATGCGGATCGATGTCGCGGGGTTCGGCGCTGATGGCGAGGTGGAGCGTCTGCGTGGCGTTGCCGGTGGTGACGTTGGAAGACTGACGACTACAGCTGGAAGTGATCGCAACGCAGCAGGTCGCGATAAGCGGAGTGAGAAGACGACGGAAGGGCGAGAGACGCATGGTTTTCAAGGAACGCTATCGCTTGATGATCTTCAAGTGTTGCGGCGGATCGAAATTCACGCAGAGGTTGGAGGGATGGATTGGTATTACGCGATTAACGGTCAGCGAGTGGGTCCGGTATCGGAATCAAATTTCGCCCAATTGGTGGCGAACGGGGTGATTACCGATGACACGTTGGTTTGGCGAAAAGGCATGGAACAATGGACGCGATGGGACGAAGTTGCTCCCGCGGTGGAGTTGCCCTCAGCGGAACGAATTCCTACCATGCCCGGTTTCTCGCCGGAAACAACGGAGGAGGTCGACGCGGAGGAGACTTGGACAACGGATGAATTTTGGGCCCGATTGCAGGAGCAAGGCTTCGTCACCTCGGTCGGCGGTTGCATGGGGCGAGCCTGGGAGGTCTACAAGTCGGCGTTCTGGCCGAGTGTGGGAGTCACTGCGCTGGGATTCCTCATCCTGATGGTCGTCGGGATGATTCCGTTAGCCGGTTTTCTGTCCGCCTTTTTCCTCACGCCGCAAATCACGGCGGGGCTACATTGGTATTTTGTGCAGCGGGCCCGCGGTGAGGCGCCGGGAATTGAAACGATTTTTACCGGTTTCAAACAGAGCTTTTTACCGTTGGCAGGATTGGGATTGGCGCAGCTGATCGTCGCGATCGTGCCAGTGGGGGTAATTGTCGCGCTCATGACGAGTATGGGTTTATTCAAACCGGAAGATTCGCCTGATTTCGCCGGGGCGATGGCGTTGTCCAGTGTGTTGCTTTTGATCGTCGTGGTGCTGCTGATGATGTTCGTCTACATGCGACTGTTACTGGCCTACCTCATCGTGATTGATCTGGGCGCCGGGGTGATGGATGCGCTGAAGTTGAGTTGGCGAATCGTGGGTCGAAAGATTTGGACGATGTTGGGTTTGATGGTGATGGTCTTGCTGCTCTCGATCGCAGGGATGTTGGCCTTGTTCGTGGGGCTGTTGTTTGTGCTCCCGATGTATTACGCGATTTTCGCCCAACTCTACGAAGATGCGCGGAATTCAGCCCGGGGTCAGCCGCCCTCGGATTAGAAGCGATCGAACACGGGGAGGTAACCCTCCACGGAGAAGATTCGAAAAAAATTCCTAATAAAAGTCGATTCGGCACGTGGACTTCATACCGGATAAAATGAGTTCCCCCGGATCAATCCATGTCCTCGATTCTACCTTGGTGGCTGCTGCCGTGGAGGCCAACCAAGGCCCTTTGCTGCGTTATACCACCCGTCTGCTGGCTGGCGATGTCGAGCGGGCTCGCGATGTCGTGCAGGACACGTTCGTCAAACTATTGGCTCAGCCGGCGGAGACGGTGCAGGAGCACGTGGTGGAGTGGCTCTACCGAGTCTGTCGCAATCGGGCCTACGACGTGTTGCGCAAGGAGGGGCGGATGAGGGCGTTTGCAGATGGTGAGGTCGAGCGGGTGCAGGCAGATTTGCCTCGACCTGGCCGGGAGCTCGAAGCGGATGAAACGCAGGGGCAAGTGCTGGCGCTGATCGATCGACTGCCTGAGAAGCAGCAGGAGGTGATCCGACTGAAGTTTCAGAGCGGATTCAGTTACAAAGAAATCAGCCGCATCACGGGGCTGTCGGTGGGCAACGTCGGGTTTCTAATACACACCGCAGTCAAACGTCTTAAACAGGAGATGGCCGCAGCGCAGGCGTGAAAGGGGCGAATAAGACAACCACATGAACACTTTAAAATTTGATGCAGATGATCCGCGCGTGACGGCCTATGCGCTGGGCGAACTCGACGGGCCGGAGGCAGCGACAGTAGCGGCTGCGGTGGCGGCGGATCCGGAGTTGCAGGCGGTGGTGGACGACGTGCGAGCGATGGCAGGAACGTTGGCTTCGGCCTTGGCGGAGGAAGCGTTGCCGACCGTGAAGCCCATCGCCCTCCCGCGGCAGGAGGTTTACCCTTTGAGCGGTCGCAAAGTCGTGCGGTTTCCTTATTATTGGGTGTCCGGATCAATCGCAGCAGCCTTTGCGGTGTTGTTTGCGGTTTACGAGCGGAACTCGGGTTACGAAATGGAAGAAAAGAGCGTCGCTTACGACGTGGAGTTTGCCGAAGTAGCTCTGCCGGAGGCGATGTTCGCCGTTGACGCTGAGGAAACGCCCGCCGAGGCGGAGGGTCTGGTGCGTAAGCAAGTCGCCCCCTCCAAAAGTATGCGTTACGCGGCGACGGCACCGATGATGATGTCGGCCCCGCCCGACGACTTCGTCGGCACGGAGGGGTATGCGCCCACGGTGGAGGCGGGGTGGCAGCGAGTGGGAGACCATCCCCTGTCGACCTTTGCGATCGACGTAGATTCGGCCAGTTATGCCAACGTGCGTCGTTTCCTCAACCGGGGTGAATTACCCCCAGTGGATGCAGTGCGGGTAGAGGAGTTGATCAACGCCTTTACCTACGACTACACGACACCGGATGATGAGGACCGTCCGTTTGCCGCGCAACTGGAAGTGGGGTCAGCGCCATGGGCTCCGGAGCACCGATTAGT
>CAXBOL010000381.1:0-5402 GCA_963977295.1 uncultured Opitutaceae bacterium | reverse complement strand
TCCCAGATAACGCCAGGGCGGATCGAATACACGTCCTCTTCGGTTCCGCTGATCAATCGAGTGGTATCGTAGGAGGCTTCGAAGGTGTAGTGCAGGTTGTCGCGATCGATCACCCAGCCTCCGGTGAAGCCCATGGAGCTTTGCCGGAACGCATTTTTCCCGAACGAACCCGGCAACGAGGTTTTCGTCAGATCATTGACGCGGAAGCCGACAAAAATGCGTCGGTTGGGGTGGGCGTCGAGTCGGTGGGAAAACGTGACGTAGGGCCGGAAATGTCGCAGCCCGTCGGTTAACTCCGGCACCGGGTCGTCGATCGGGAACTCGTATTCCGCGCCAATGGCGGTATCCCAGTCGGAGAACACCGGCTGGCCGAGATTCAATTTGAAGCCCCCTTCCAAACTGGCCGCACCATAATTGTCGAAGGACGGGATGTCGCCGTGTCCATGACTGAAATACAAGTTACTACTTAGGCTGATTTCACAGTTTTTCGTCAACCCGTAGCGCAGACTGGTCGTCATCCGCATGTGGTCCTTGTTGTCCCAGTCGCCGAGGTGGGGATGGACCGAGAGGCGTAGCGAATACGCCTTCAAGGTGGAGGGGAGGTGACTCTGAAAAATCTGGTCCAGGCGCAACTCGTCGTCGCCGTGGGCATTTTCGATCGAGGCCGGATAGATCCCGGTTCCGGCCTTGGGTTCGATTGCGCTACCGTCGGCTGCCAGTAATCGACTGCCGACCACAAAACCGAGACAGATTCCCATGGCGAGGCGACGCACCGCATAGGTGGGCATCCTGCGCGGAGCGGCGGTGGATCGTAAGGTTGGGTTCATCGCGGTTGCCGGGTTTGGCCCCGGATCGGAAGAGCTTAACCGAACGTCACCGGTTTGAGTAGAGGGGTATAGACCGCATAGCTTTCGGGGTGCTCGAACAAGCGGCGGCGGAAATCCGGGAATGGTTAACCAGAGTTCCTTGGTCGCGCGTGACCGCCCTCCGTCGCCAAGGCTTTGGCGGGCACGCTGAGCGCGCTGCGGTATGGAGGAAAGCAATACGAACCGACCCTGCATACTGCGGACGGCCCAGCGGTCCGTCCCTACCTCGACCCGGCGGTTCCGCCCGGCGGATGTAGGACACTCATCGAGGTGGTTGCGCTGCATGGATCCGCCTAGGGGGTCTTGGCCCCATAGACGGAGAGGCTGAGATCGGCGAAAATTCGCCCGATGCAGATTCAAATCAATACCGGCCATTTTATCGCAGGGAGTGAGGCACTGTCCGCTCATATCCGCGAAGTGGTTACGCATGCCATGGCCCATGAGGCCTCCCACGTGACTCGGGTCGAAGTCCATGTCAGCGATGAAAACGGTCCCAAGACCGGACCGGATGTGGTCCGGTGCGCCATGCAGGCCCGGTTGGAGCGGCATCAACCGCTCGACGTGAGCTGCGAAGAAGCTTCCGCGCATCAGGCGATCGCCGGTGCCGCCGAGAAACTGGCCCGTTTGGTCGAGCACACGTTGGGGAAGGAACGGGACGAACGCCGGCGCCGCACCGACCCAGCGCCCGAGGTGGATCCGTTCGCGCCCGGTCAACCATGAGTGACTCCAGCGCCAGTCTCAGTCGGCAAATTACGAGTGCGGGTGATCTCCAGTCGGTGGTTCGCACCATGAAGGCGCTGGCGGCGTCGAGCATCGGCCAATACGAGAAATCGGTCAGCGCGTTGGGCGACTACACTCGCACCGTGGAACTCGGTCTGGGCGCCTGCTTTCGGGGCAACCGGACGATGGCACCAACGAAGGACGACTTGAAACGAAGTCAAGCGGACCACGTGGGCGCGGTGGTGTTTGGCTCCGACCAGGGATTGGTGGGGCAGTTCAACGACCTCATTGCCGACTTCGCGATCAAGACGTTGGCCACATTGCCCGGTAAACCGCAGGTGTGGGCGGTCGGAGAGCGCGTGCACGCGCGACTAGCGGATGCGGGGCTGGCTCCACTCGGGCTCTTCAAAGTGCCCAGTTCCGTGCAAGCTATCACGCCGCTGGTCGGGCGGATTCAGATCGAGAGTGAAGCCCAACGTAGCCAAGGGGATTATGCTCAACTCTACCTCTTTCACAATCGACCGGGAGCCGGCGCTCAATACCACCCCACCAGCCAGCGATTGTTGCCGCTTGATGCCAGTTGGGAGACCGAACGCGCCAAGCTGGTGTGGCCAACTTCGATTCGCCCGGAGGTGGTGGGAGGCGGCACCACAGCCTTACGTGGACTCATCCGAGAGTATCTTTTTATTTCACTTTTTCGGGCCTGTGCCGAATCGCTCGCGAGTGAAAATGCGAGTCGACTCGCCGCCATGCAGCGGGCCGATCAAAACATCGACGAACTGTTGGTGACCTTACGCGATCGTTATCATCGTTTGCGTCAAAGCGGGATTGATGAAGAGTTGTTTGATGTCATCGCCGGTTGCGAGGCGATCGAGTCTGATCAAGAGTAGTTAAAAAAATGATACATCGCCCTTGGTGCCATGACGAGAAACTTCGAATTCACGCCGACAACGCTGTCGGGATTGGAGCCGTTCTCGTTCCCATTCCTTTTATGAAAACGAAAACCAAAATTGACCCCAGTGATCATCGGGTGCGACCCGGCGAGAAAGTTGACCTCACGAAACGTCCGACGAAAGTGAAGCCCGTTTACGATTCCAAGAAGGCGTATAAGAAAATGCTGGAACGACGCGTCGACGAACTCAGCGACTTGCAGCGGATGCACTATGCGTCCAATAAACACTCCTTGCTGCTGATCTTTCAGGCCATGGATGCCGCCGGCAAGGACGGCGCGATTCGTCATGTCATGTCGGGGATTAATCCGCAGGGGTGTCAGGTGTTTAGTTTCAAACAGCCGAGCGCCGAAGAGTTGGAGCACGACTTTCTGTGGCGCACCAACAAACGCCTGCCGGAGCGTGGGCGGATCGGTATCTTCAATCGTTCCTATTACGAGGAAGTGCTCGTGGTGCGGGTGCATCCCGAGTTGCTGAACGCCCAGGGACTTTCTGATGATGCGATTGCCGGCCACGCTATTTGGGACGAGCGTTTTAACTCGATCACCGAAATGGAGGCGCACTTACACCGTAGCGGCACGCGAGTGATTAAGTTTTTTCTACACCTGTCGAAGGAGGAGCAGAAAGAACGGTTCATAGCCCGAATCGATGAGCCCGACAAAAACTGGAAGTTCAGTGTCGCGGACGTGAAGGAGCGGCAGCACTGGGACGACTATATGCGGGCGTATGAAGCGTGTCTGAGCGCCACCAGCACGAAGGAGTCGCCGTGGTATGTGATTCCCTCCGACGATAAGAAAAACGCCCGTTTGCTGATCTCTCAGGTCGTCGTCGATTCGCTCAAGGATCTCAAGATGAGTTACCCCAAGGTCAGTGCCGCACGGCGGAAGGAATTACTGAAACTTCGCGAGCAGTTGTAAGGCCGTGAGCCTCTGCCTGCAGGCTAGCGATGGAGCACCTGGTCGTTGAGCCTGAGGGGAGGAGATTACCTCCCTCGATTCGGAGCGAATCGTATCCCGCCCAGGTAGGAGGGGTTTTCGTGTCCGCCATAGCCTCGGCGAAGGTGGAATACCCCGACCCCCTTGCTGGCAGAACCATTCCACCGCAATTTTTTACAGGAGCTAACAGAGAAAACAGAGCCCCGCCGCAGCGCCTCTTCCGTTCCCTTCGTGTCCGATGAAGAAACTTGAGCGTAAACTTCCGTCTGTCGGTGGGGATTAACCGCGAAGGACACGAAGTGACACGAAAGGGGTTCGGAAATGTAGGAGCCGTGCTGGCACGCGATGAACGCGGTGAGGTGGCTTTGTTCTCTCCGTTTTCTCTGCAGAACTTGGAAATCCAATTGCCACGAAAAAGCACAAAGAGGCACAAAAACAACCGACGCTCTTATACCAATATCCCTTGGCTAATGGACGATCAAAAGAAGTCTTATAAAATAAATAAGTAGCTGGATAAAAGGTATTTGAGATCTTCTTCGTTTCCTCTGTTTCCTCCTGTAAAAACTGATCACTTTGGGCTGTTGGTATTAACTCATTCGATTCGGAGTGAATCGTATCCCTCCCACCTGTTTAGTCCGTGTGCATCAAACCTGCTTCAAGCCGACACTTCCAAGGAAACAGGAATCGGCTCCTGTTTATTCCCGTCGCGGGCAATTCGCGTTTTGCGGCCGGGGAGGTCTCGTTTCCGGTCAGGCGATCGTGCGTTCGGAACCGACGGGGTAAAGGCCTTGGACGGCGAGGGCGTTGAGTCGGGCGCGTCGCAACAACTCGGTTTGGGCCGCGCCGGCATTGGCGGCATTTCCGGCCCAGATTTTTAGAGCCCCTTGCTGCAAGGCCCGGCCAAACGAGAAACTCAGGGTCCACGGCGTGTCTCCCCGCCGACAGATGTCGTTGAGGCGCTCGGTGGCGTCCACGTCGTCCTGGCCCCCGGACAACAGCACGATCCCGGGCACGGCAGCGGGCACGACGTGGCGAAAGGTCTCGAGGGTTGCTTGGGCAATTTCCGAGTCGGTAGCGCGTTGGGCACAGGCGTCACCCGGAGTGACCATAGCGGCCTTGAGCAACATGCCGTCGAAGGCGACGCGGTGTTCTTTGAGCCGGGCGAAGACCGTTTCCAGCACGCCGTGGGTGATCTGTTCGCAGCGCACCAAGGTGTGACTGCCGGCCATCAGAATCTCGGGTTCGACAATAGGCACGAGGCCGGCCTCCTGGCTGGTGGCGGCAAATAGGGCGAGCATGCGGGCGTTTGCTTCGATGGCCGTCGCAGTGGGTCGTCCTTCGCCGATGGAGAAAGTGGCGCGCCACTTGGTGAAGCGGGCGCCGAGTTGGGCGTAGTCGGCTAGTCGGGCCCGCAGATTGTCGAGTCCGCGGGTGGTGGTTTCGCCCGCAAAGGCGGGCAGAGCCCGGGTGCCAGTGTCGACTTTGATGCCCGGGATGATGCCCTGACGAACCAAGGCGGCGGGTAGTGCAGTGCCATCAACGATGGTTTGGCCGAGCGTTTCGTCGAAGAGAATCATGCCGCTGATAAAGTCGCCGAGCTTCGGGGTAGTGGCCAAGAGTTCGCGGTAGGCTTGACGGTTTTCCCGCGTGAACGGAATGCCGTGCTCCGCAAAGCGGCGACCGATAGTGCCAAAACTTTCGTCGGCCGCGAGGATGCCCTTGCCGGGATCAACCAACGCGCGGGCGGTGGACTGGAGCACGTTGAGAAATGATGGGGCGGTGGGCATGATTGGCGTGACTTTCGTTTAAAAGCGGGAGGGTCGAAAACACTGAGATCGGCTTCACCTTGGCGTTCGCGCAGCAAAAATGAAGATAGGGATAGTGCAGGGAGTGGAGTGACTCGGCTGACCGAGGCTAAACGGGAAAGGGGG
>CAXBOL010000380.1:0-5409 GCA_963977295.1 uncultured Opitutaceae bacterium | reverse complement strand
AAACGGCTCACTGCGCTCTATCCCGACAGCAACACGCGCAAAGAATTTCTCGTGCGCTCACTCCACACCGAAATGACCAAAGACGTGGGTTCGCAGGTCTGGATGCTGTTTGGCGCAGTGGCCCTCGTGCTCCTCGTCGCCTGCGCCAATGTCGCCAGTATGTTGCTCGCGCGCAGCGCCCAACGCGCCGGTGAATTCGGCGTGCGGGTCGCCCTCGGAGCCACTCGGGGCAACCTTGTCCGGCTGGCCCTCACCGAAAGTTTTGTCATCGCGGCATTGGGCGCCGTGCTCGGCCTCGGTCTCGCTTATGGCGGCGTGGAAGTATTAAGAGCGATCGCTCCCGCCAGCGAAGCCCGCAAGGCAGCGATTACGATCGATGGCACCGTCCTGCTCTTCGCCGTCGGCGCGATGTTGCTCACCAGCCTCCTCGCCGGCGTTCCTCCCGCCCTCGCCGCGATGCGCACCTCGCTTTCGACGGTGATCCGACAAGACACCCGCGGTGCCGTCGGCTCCAAGTCCCGTCACCTGATGTTGCGAAATCTAATCATCACTCAGATTGCCGTCGCCTTCATCTTGGCCAACGCCGCCGCCCTGTTCTCGGCAAGCTACTTCAAGCTGCTTGAAGAAAACCAAGCCATGGCGAGTGACTACGTGCTGTCGGCCAAGATAAACCTCCGGGGTGAACGCTACGAAAAAGACGAGCAGCGCGTGGAATTCTGGCGATCCGCAATCGAACGCATCTCCGCTCTGCCCGGGGTGAGCTCCGCCGGTATCACCTCCAAACTGCCCCTCGAAGGCGGCAGTAATACCAACGCCTTGATCAACGATCAGGTTTACGACCCCACCCAGGAACGTCTGCAGGTTGAGCGCTCGTCAGTCACCACCGACTACTTCGAAAGCATGGGTATCACCCTGTTGCAGGGTCGAAATCTCCGTCCTGAGGACCACATGAACGAGGACGGCATCCTAAGTATCGTCATCAACCGCACCTTGGCCGAAAGAGCGTGGCCCGACCAAAACCCGATCGGCAAAACTCTGCGCGGCAACAATCCTGGCGATCCTTGGTTTACGGCTACCGTCGTCGGCGTGGTCGAGGATGTAAAACAATGGGGCGCATCCGCTCCCGTGCAGCCAGAGATGTTTACGACGCCCCCCAAACACTGGGGCAATACGGCCTACCTCATTGTGCGTTCACCCCAGCCTGCGTCGTTCCTCGGCACGGCCATTCGGCGTGAAATCAACGCCATCGATAGCGAGCTCGCCCTCGAAGGCGTGCGCACACTCAACCAAGTTCTGGCCGATGCCACTCAGAGTGAACGAGCGGTCGCGGGTCTGATTAATTTCTTCATGGCCACCGCCCTCGGACTCGTCGCCGTCGGCCTCTATGGCACGCTTTCCTACCACATCCTGCAACGCACCCGCGAAATCGGAGTGCGCATGGCGGTCGGTGCCCTCAGCGGTGACATTCTTCGCCTCGTATTCGGACAAGGAATACGTTGGGTGGCAATCGGCGTGGGGCTGGGCATCGCTGGAACATTTGGTCTGAGCTCCGTGCTCAAAAGCACCGTGCACGGGATGGAGGGAATCACCGCCACTCCACTACTGCTGGCGACCTTCGCCGTGATGATTGCCGGCACGATCGCCATCTGGCTCCCCGCCCGTCGGGCCGCCAAACTGGATCCGTTGACCGCGCTACGCATCGACTAACCCCGGGGTCCAAGGGCTCGACGGGAGCCCGCTTGATTGGAGAAGTTGATTTTTATGGCAGGGGTTTTACGCGCCGACTTAAACCTAAAAACCGGAGTTCGTCACGGAGGTCACAGAGGCAAACCGGAGTTTCACAGAGAGTAAGGGATGAAACGAAGGGGATAGAACTTCACCTCGGAAGGGATAGCTGATCAGCCAAGAATTTATTTCGTAAACTTGGCTCTGTGAACTTTGTGCAAACCTCCGTGACCTCTGTGACCCAATTTAAAGGCAGAAACTAGACTTAAACGGCCACGCCTCCGAGGGTCGGGGTGTAAAACCCATCCTGCATTGGCATGTTACGACCCGATTTCGTTGCCGGGTTTAGTTCAGCGCGTCGTCGCGCCAATACTTGGTGCCCTGCAAAGTCGCCTGCAGCGCGAGTCCATTCTTGGTGAATTGATAAACTTCCACGCCATCGGCCAAGTTGCCGGCCAGACCGGTCTGACCGCCTTTGTCGTCCGACTTTGCGGCCGCATCCGCTTGGGCGGAAAAGTCCCACCCCTTGTTGATGAAGTCGTTCAGTTTGCCTTGATCGTAAAAAATAAAGATCCCGCGAAAATCTTTAATCCCCAGCCCGATCCCCAACCCGGCCGAACCCATCTTCATGAAGGTTTCTTTGCCGCGGCGATCAACCACCATGCCCTTGCCACCCGCAAACGACGCAAAAATCACGTTTACCCCAACATTGGTAAACACCGCGTAACCCTTGGCCTTTTTGATCCGAGCCTTGGTTTCCGGCTTCGTATCGTAGAGTTCGGCCAGCACCTTGTCCCGCATCTCGCGGATTTCATCACGTTGTTCTTCGATACTCGGCTTCGCCTCCAGAGCCAACGGAACCAAAAAACCGAAGAGTGAAAGCAGCACGAAACGGCGGATGAATTGTTTGGTCATAAAAAAACGTATCGGAATTGGTCTCGGGGCGCAACGGCGAGGCCAGAGATTTACATTCCCTTCAATGCCTGACCGGAAGCGGCCTCTGACGCCAAAATGGCGGTCGTTCGCTTTAGGGTCCATTCGCCATGACATTCACCTGAACCCCGGGCCAAATCCCGACAAACTTGGGGACGGGTTTCGTAAATGGAGCAGACAAACCTCGCGGCCCCTCTTTCCGCGCTCGCCGGCTCCACCCGCAACGCCGCGCAGTGGCCCCCGACCATGCGCATAAAGGCCCGGTTATTCACAAAGACGGCCCAACGCACTGCATCCGGGCCGAGCCTCGTCCAATCATCGCCTTTGACCGGCACGTAGTCCGAGGCCGTCGAGAAACAACACGCTCCGCAGGCCAAACACTCGGGTGGCGAAAACTCCGACCCATCTTCGGTCTCCAAATCGGCCCCCGTCGCCGACACCGCGTCCCCGACGCCGTGACCCGAACCCCCACCGCCGGCGGGCCGCGCCGCCGCACTCAAACCATCCCTCCAGTGCATCCAAACCATTTGTTACTTAATAAGTGACATATAGTCGGAGCTCTAAGCGTCAAAAATTCAGAGCGCATCAGGAGGTGCCGGCGGGTTTCACTTTAATCGCGCCGGGCTGTTCCCGATCGATGAGCCAGAACAATACCTGCAGGGTGCGTTCGGCGTCCGGGGCCTGTGATCCGGCCACGAAATAGTCGTGCACGCGTTGGCGCGGCAAACCGAGATGACGGGCGAGATTTGCCTGCGTTCCTCGCTTGGTCAGATGGCTACGCACCCGCGCAGCGACTGCATTCCACAACGGCGTATCCAGCCCGGGGCGCAGCGTCGCCCCGGCCCGCTTGCGGTTGCGACTTGTCCGCCGCTTGGCCGCATCGGCGGAAAATTCTAGAGCGGCCCATCCGATATCGCTGAGAAGACCAATGATAAGATCGGCCGATGCCGGAAGTCTAGGATCAGGAGGCATGCCCCCGATTGTCGTATCCCCAAAGCCATTTGTCACTTATTAAGTGACTAAATTCCGGGTGAAGCGTGGTGTGGGTTGGGCGGGCGGGGGCGGCGGTTCGGGAACGCAAAGAGTCGGCGCGAC
Source organism: uncultured Opitutaceae bacterium (assembly GCA_963977295.1). Classification (GTDB taxonomy): domain Bacteria; phylum Verrucomicrobiota; class Verrucomicrobiia; order Opitutales; family Opitutaceae; genus Actomonas. The sequence goes on along the minus strand of CAXBOL010000380.1, from coordinate 1,656 downwards.
GGCGGGGCGCGGAGGCGAACTTTAGGGTGGTTTTGAGCAAGGTCTGCGGAGACCGGCAAGGCGCAATGAGGTATGCTATTGGTGACATGAATGACCCGATCGCGATTTTTGCGCAATGGCTGGCCGACGCCAGGACCCAGGTGCCGGAACCCACCGCCATGGCGCTGGCGACGGTTGATATCGAGGGTCGGCCCGCCGTCCGCATGGTGTTGTTAAAACACGCCGACGCCCGGGGCTTCGTTTTCTACACCAACATGGAGAGCGACAAAGGCCGGCAACTGGCCCATCGCGCCGAGGCGGAGCTCTGCTTTCATTGGCAACCTCCAGGCCGCCAGGTGCGGGTGCACGGCTCGGTCGAGCAGGTGTCCGACACCGAGGCCGATGCCTATTTTGCCAGCCGTCCCTACCAAAGCCAGTTGGGCGCGTGGGCCTCGCAACAATCACGCCCTTTGCCCAGTCAGGCGATCCTGTTGAAGGCAGTCGCCAAACAGGCACTGCGGTTTCCGCATCGAGTGACGCGCCCCCCACACTGGACCGGTTACCGGGTCGAGCCGACGTGGATCGAACTCTGGAGTGGAGTCACATTTCGGCTGCATGACCGCATGCGCTACACGCGTGACGCCGACGGCAGTTGGCAGGATCAACGTCTTTATCCTTAGTCATCGACGACCTTGAAGGCATTCTTGCGGTTACGAGAAGTCGCCTCCATTTTGATCGGTCTTATGAGAGCCTCTCTGCGAATCTTCTCCTGCGTTCTGGTGTTGGTGCTGAGCCTGGTGGGCTCCGGATGTGCCAGTGTTTACTATAGCGCGTTGGAGAAAGTCGGGGTGGAAAAACGCGAACTGTTGGCCGATCGCGTGGAAAAAACCCAAGAGTCTCAACAGGAGGCGAAAGAACAGTTTACCAGTGCACTCGAGCAGTTACTCGCCCTCTCCGGTGATACCGGCGGGGACCTCAAAATCAAATATGACAAGCTCTCTGACGCCTTGGACGACAGCGAAGACCGCGCAGAGGAAGTGCGGGATCGAATCGCCAGCGTGCGCAGCGTGGCGGAGGCACTCTTCTCTGAGTGGGAATCTGAGCTCAATCAATACACCAGCCAAACGCTCCGCGCCCGCAGCGAACGCACGCTGCAATCCACCCGCAAACGTTACGACCGCCTCGTAATGCTGATGCAACGGGCGGCCGATCGTATGGAACCGGTGCTGGCGACCCTGCGCGATCAAGTGCTGTTTCTGAAACACAACCTCAACGCCCAGACCGTCGCCGGGCTCGACACCACGGCGCGTGAACTGCAAACGGACATCGGCGTGTTGATTGCCGATATGGAGCGTTCCATTGCCGAAGCCGACGCGTTTCTCGCCGAGTGGGCGGGCACCAATCCGTAACTAGATCGGCAACACGGAGGCGCGAAGCCCGATGTTGTTGGGCATAAAGCCCAACCCACAGCAGGTCAGTTTACGGACCCCGAGCAAGGAGTAGGCAGCTAGCGCGTTTTTCGAAATACTGTAGCCGGGGGGTCGCTGACCCCGGTGTGCGCTATCAGCCGGTTCCGGGGTCGGTGACCCGGAGGCCGGATAAACACGAGGTTAAGAAGGGCGGTCAGCGTGAGGCGGGCTTCGTCAAGCGAAGCCCCTACTATGAGGTAATGGGAGC
>CAXBOL010000379.1:0-5438 GCA_963977295.1 uncultured Opitutaceae bacterium | reverse complement strand
CATCCGTAATCCATGGATCTTCGGTCAATGTCGCGACGCCTTCGCAGGCCGTCCAGTCGCCCCAAAAACGTTGTCACAGGTTTTTGACTACATCGTCCGACTCTATGAAACGACCACGACCCCCGGCATCCCGGAAACGGCGCGAGTAAACCGCATGAAAAAGTTCCTCAACTTCGTGGGCCAAGGCGTTGATGGAGAGGGACGGTTTCTCTACGAAATGCGCCGAACTCGCACGGCCGAGGAATTATTCACGGTTTGTCGTGAAAATCTTCTAGCCCGCCCGGATGCGTTGTTTGCCGATGAACCGTTCCCCGGCGTTATTGCCCGGCCCAACTGTGAGACGCCGCTCAACTAATACCAAACGCTTGGGATAGGGCCGAAGCCGAGTCGGACCAAAATCTGGCCTACTCCAAACCCAAAGTCTTTCGGCCCGAATCGGAGATCATATGAGGCGTCCAAATCGGATCCCATACAATGTGAACCTTCGCCGCCGATACCGTGGGCAAGGCCGCAATTTTTTGGCGAGCATCTTCAGCAATGACGGGGCCCATGCCACATCCGGGAGCCGTCAGGGTCATCTTCACTTCCACCGTGCGCCCCGCCTCGCCATGTTCTTCAATGGCCAGATCATAAACTAATCCCAGATCGACTATATTGAGGGGGATTTCGGGATCAAAACACGAACGCAACGCATCCCAGACCACCGCTTCGCTGAATTCGGATTCCTGATGCCCAACTTCCTGCAACTCGGGTGCTTCATAACCAGAAATGGCGGATACATCGGCTTGAGCGATACGGCACAGTCCTTGATCCGTCCTCACCGTCACGTTTCCCCCTAAGGTCTGAATGATGTGAACTTCAAGACCCGCAGGCAGGGTGATTTCATTGCCAGCCGGAATCACGGTGGCAATAACTTCGGAGTTTAGAGTGTGTGTGGTCATGTGAGATTTGAGCAGCTCCGGCCAATTTATTTAATTCTGAGATCAATCGGCATCCGAGCGTAGATGCCCCGAGGGTCATTGAACTTTTCCAGCTCGGCAACCACTTGTTCGGCATCCCCGATCAGCTTGCCAAACAAGCCAGCGCGAGCGCTTCCTGGTTGGAGTTGTCCGAGCGCTTCTTGGATCACTTCGCCCAAATCTTTTTTTCTCGGGAATTCACTGACTCTGAACCCGCGAGCCAAACCTGCTTCCTGAGCCGCAAAGGCAATGGCGTCCGCGAGCCCACCGGTTTCGTCCACCAGGCCCAAGCTCAAAGCCTGAGCCCCGGTCCAAACCCGCCCTCCAGCTATCGCCTCAACCTCGGCCGGATCCAATCCGCGTCCCTCAGAAACTCGCGTAATAAAGTCTCGGTAAACTTTATCCGTGCTCCGTTGCAGGAGCGCCATTTCGTCATCTGTTTTTGGTCGGGCAATCGACAACGCGTCGGCAAACTTACCTGTTTTCACTCGGTCCCACGTGACTCCAAAATCCTCGCCGAGCTTTTCGATGTTAAACACGTAACCGAAAACACCAATCGACCCTGTGATCGTCATAGGCTCGGCAAAAACCCGAGTCGCGTGAGTCGAGATCCAATATCCCCCGGACGCCGCATATCCGCCCATCGAGACCACCACCGGCATGGATTCCTTCGCCAAGCGAACTTCACGCAAAATTTGTTCCGACGCCGTAGCCGAGCCACCCGGACTATTCACCCGCAGCACGATGGCTTTGACGGCAGGATCCTGCCGCAGACGTCGAAGCTCTCGGGCAAAGTTGAGTCCTCCCACACTCGTCACGCTCCCCTCGCCATCTACGATCACCCCCTCCGCATACACCACCGCCACGCGGCCTTTTTCCGAACCTGGCTGGGCGGGAGTTTCCTCATCTGCGGCCGAGACTTTGGCCATCTGCGCGACGTAGCTGACTAAATTGACCTGCCGAAAAGGCTTCTCGGCATTGCGAACACCTGTGGCCGTTTTTAGTTCATCATACAACTCATCGCGGTAGAGGGTCCGATCAATCAATCCCGCGCTCAATACATCGTCCGCAAAGTAACCTTTGCCCGAATCTAATAATGATTGAAATTCCTCCGCGGTCAGAGTTCGGGCCCCCGCCGTGGTCTCCACCAGACCACTCCATAAATCACCCAACAAGGACTCAAGTTGTTCCCGATTCTCCGGACTGAAATCTGAGCGGGTATACGGCTCCACCGCCGACTTGTATTCGCCCACGCGGACGGCCTGAACGCCAATACCGAATTTATCGAAAAGTCCCTTAAAGAAGGTGCCTTCGGAAGCGAGTCCGGGCATGTAAATCACCCCGTTGGGATCCAAGGCCACATCACCAGCCACACTCGCGATAAAGTAGTCCCGAGTGTCTGCATACTGAAGATATGACTGCATGGGCTTACCCGAGTCTTTAAAAACCTGCAGAGCGCGACGCACTTCAGTCAAAGTGGCGAATGACGTGCCGAATCCACCGGGCGAAAATGATCCCGTAATCAACATGCCTTTGATTCGATCATCCGTCGCCGCTTCGCGAATAGCGCGGGTGACCAGCCGAGTCTGCATCTGACTAGGGACTTTGTTTCCCATGAACGCGGCGACGATCGCGTCGGATTCAAGCTGGACCGGCGCATCGGTTATATTGGTCGAGAGATCAAAAACCAAATAGGAGCCCGGAGTGATACTCGCTTCCGGTTTTTCTCCCAGCGCCGCGGCCATCGCGATTAAAATGAAAAACGCCACGGCACCGCCACCGATAAGTAGAATTAAGCCAGCGAGAGTGCCCAGAAGAGACGCAAAAAAAGTTTTCATGAATAATGAAACGTAAACGCGCTTTGAGCTCTGCATCCAGCGCAATTGGCTAATCGGCGATGTGACTTTAGGAACGGCAGAAAAACGGTAAGATTGCACTGCGCCCATCCGCCCCTCCACCATCTTCACTCCATGAGTTCAGAGCCCTCACTCCTCACTACCAACCGCAAAGCGCTTTCGATTAATCTGGACGACAGCAAATACGGGACCTTTGCCGAAATCGGTGCCGGTCAGGAAGTGGCTCGAATGTTTTTCCAAGCGGGTGGCGCCGCCGGAACGGTCGCTAAATCGATGTCGGCCTACGATATGAAATTCAGCGATGCGATCTACGGCAAAGCGCCTCGCTACGTGTCTACGGAGAGATTGAACACCATGTTGAATCACGAGTATACCTTGCTCGAGCAAAGGCTTTCCGAGGAGCGCGGTGATCGCACCAATTTCTTCGTGTTCGCCGATACCGTGGCCGCCAAAAGCTATCGCGGTAACAATGAGTGTCACGGCTGGATGGGGATGCGCTTTCAGGCAGAACCGGGAGCTGAAGCCTCAGAGATCATCATCCATGTGCGCATGTGGGATAAGGACAACCTCATGCAACAACAGGCCATTGGAGTTGTCGGGGTAAATCTGATTTACGGCGCATTCTACTACGCGGACTCCCCCGATAAGCTGGTGGCTTCATTGGCCGACAATGTCGGACATGATCGTATCGAGATCGATATGTTGAAATTCAAAGGGCCTGCCTTTGCTCACGTCGACAACCGACTCATGTCCCTATTGCTGGTTCAATACGGCCTAACCAATGCGGTGATGTTTGGACCCGATCAGGACGTATTGCAGCCGTCTGAAGTTCTCCGCCGCAAAGCGATTCTGGTCGAGCGCGGCAGTTTTCGTCCGGTCACCCACGTGAACATCGACATGCTGAACTGCGCCTGTGCTCAGTTCATGCAAGAACCTGCCATGCAAGGCAAAGACGTGGTGGTGTTGATGGAAATCACCATGAACAATCTACTGGCTTCAGGAGATATCGACGCAGAGGACTTCCTGTCTCGCGTCGATCTTTTGAGTTCCATCGGCCTGACGGTGCTAATTTCCAATTACCCTGAGTATTATCGCCTCACGACCTACTTCCGGCGCTACACCGACGAAATGATCGGTGTTTCCATGGGCGTGAATAACCTCTTGGAAATTTTTAACGAAAAATATTACGAAGCGCTCCCCGGTGGTATTCTTGAGTCGTTTGGTCGATTGTTCAAAAACTCGGTGCGACTCTATGTTTATCCGATGCGGCGTTCCGCGTATGACAGCTTCGTGCACGCCAGCGCGGCTGAAGGCCAGCGACCGGCCAGTATTTCCACCCACGCCTTTTCAAGCGACGTGCTGGTCACGGCGAGAAACCTTCAAGTTTCACTCAATCTTCGCAATCTCTACGCCCACCTGTTGGAGAATCACTACATCGACTGCATCGTAGGTTATAATTCTGATTTCTTGGATATTATTTCACGCGATGTGCTGAACCAAATCCAGTCAGGCGATCCGGTGTGGGAAACATTGGTTCCTGACTCCGTCGCCAGGGAGATAAAATCCAAAGGACTGTTTGGTTACTCCGCCAAAGCCGACGGGCAATGACTTTGTTCTTCCCGCGATTGCCGCCACCCTAAATCTCCCTCCCAGCCATGTGTTCGATGAAGTTCTCCAAATACCACGCCTTGGGAAACGACTACATCGTGCTCAACCCAGCAGACTTTCCGGAATGGACCGCGCCTGACACCGCTCAAATTCGGGCAATCTGCCACCGTAATTTCGGGGTGGGCTCAGATGGCATCCTCTGGGGCCCCCTGCCGTCAGCCCCCTGCGACTTCGGACTAAGAATTTTCAATCCGGATGGCTCTGAGGCGGAAAAATCGGGCAACGGGTTACGAATTTTCTCCCGCTACCTTTGGGACACTGGCGCGGTCAATCGACCTCGTTTCTCCATCGAAACCTTAGGTGGGAATGTGGCGGTAGAACTCAAAAATAATGCCCGTCTGATCGCAGTAGAAATGGGTCAAGTCAGCTTCAATAGCGCCGACATTCCCGTGAGTGGCTCCCCTCGCGAAGTGATCTCGGAGGTGCTACAGGCGAACGACCGCGAATTTACGTTCAGCGCAGCCACGATCGGCAATCCGCACTGCGTAATTCCGCAGGATGAAGTTTCATCAGGGGTGGCGAAGACCTACGGCCACGCCATCGAAACCCATTCGCTGTTTCCCTCCAAAACGAATGTTCAGTTCATGCGGGTGATCGACCGGGCGACTATTCAAATTGAGATTTGGGAACGAGGCGCCGGTTACACTCTCGCATCCGGGAGCAGCTCCAGCGCCGCCGCGGCAGTCGCCCACAAACTTGGGTTGGTCGATGCTCACGTGTCGGTGCATATGCCCGGCGGCTCACTCGAAATTGAGATAAAGGAAGATTACTCGATTTTGATGACTGGGACCGTCAACCAAGTCGCAGTCGGGGAACTCAAAGCGGAGCTGTTCGAGGTCTCCCTCTAGCAGGATGTCGAAGAGGAGTCGCTTTTGTTAAGCCTAATATTTGACGCTACAACCGTAGGGACGGCTGGCCGGTTTTGCTGGAGTTTGACCCATTTTTACCGCATCCA
>CAXBOL010000378.1:0-5444 GCA_963977295.1 uncultured Opitutaceae bacterium | reverse complement strand
AAACATTTCGCATTACGGCGTTTGCGAAATACGACTTTAAGGACAAGTCGGACTCTGAATTCTGGGGCAAAGTCCTCGGCTCTCACACCCTCACCTTCCTGGGGGATCGCAGCAGCTATGATGAACGTCGGGTAAGTTACGTGACCAATTCGTTTGGTGACCCGGAACCCGCGCTGCACATCACGGCAGCCAACGCCAGGCAAACCGCGAACAATGTGCGTAATGTGCCCAGTTTAATCTACTTGGGACCGGCCCAACTTCAGGCCTTCACCGATTCGAGTTTCGAGTTGTCTGATTTCATTCTCGCTCCCGCGAAGTATGATATCCGACGCCCGGAAGGCTTCACGATGCAGAAGATGAGCTGGAACTTGGGGCCGGATGCCAGCAGCGATAACATCGGGGTCGTGACCGGCCCGAACTCAGTCATCAATGGCAACGAAAGTTGGGTTTTGGGCAGTTTCGAAGCGAAGGAAGTCCCCACCAAAAATTATCGCTTGCAACGCACTGAAATCACTTCGGCTGCGATCAATTCGCAGTCCATGATGTTCAACGATCATCTGGTGCTCAACGTCGGTTACCGTGAGGACACGATTGATAACTGGATCAATACCGAAGCACCCTTGATCGGTCTGGATGAAATCCCCGATCTGAGTCGGGAGGGTTGGAAACTTGAAAACGGGGAATACACCCAATCTAAGGAAAGCACCTTAGGCTGGGGAACCGTGCTTTACTGGCCGAAGAAGTTCATCTCTTTGCCCGGGATCTTCAGCGACATCACGTTTCACTACAACACCTCGGACAATTTTATCCCCGACACGACTCGGGTGGACGAAATTCGGCAACCGGTCGAGTCACCTCGTGGTGAGAGTAAGGACTGGGGCGTGAGCCTCTACATGTTCGATAACCGACTCACCGCGCGCCTCAACTGGTTTAAAGCCAAGTTGATCGGCGCGTCCTCGCCGGTTTCGAATAACTACAATCAGAACATTACCAATATGTTCACGCATTACGGAAACTTGAATCGCCAGATTCGAGAGTTCGATGTGGATGGAAATGGTCAACTCGACCAAGCGGTGATCGACGAATTCGGGGCCAACGGAGATTTTGATCCGATGACGGGACTCAATGATGAAGGGCAGACCCTTGATCAGGCGATCGCCGCAAATTATCCAGGTCTCACCGATTCCATTGCGGCCCGAGCGGCGATTGCTCCCTTCCTTACGGATCCTTTGAAAGCGGCTTACAACTATCGTGAGCTCGACAACGGAGGGGTCGCCACCCAATGGGCCGGTGCCATCACGGATACGCAGGACATCGATGCCGAAGGTTTCGAGGCGGAAGTGATCTACAATCCCACCCGCAATTGGCGTATCGCCTTCAACGCGGCGCGGCAGCAGACCACGCTGACCAACATCGCCCCGCGGTTGACGGCTTTGCTGAACGACGTGTGGATCCCGCATCTGGCCCAATTCGGTCATCTTGACTGGAACACCCCGGTGCAAGAGGTCGCGGGTAACACCACAACCCAACAGGTTAACAACCGGTTGATCGATTACTTCGCAATCAAGGGTAACGAAGGTCGGTCAAATCCTGAGCAACGAGAATGGCGCTTCAACTTTATCACCAACTACCAGTTCCGCGATGGCATGCTCAAGGGCTGGTCCATTGGTGGGGCGGCGCGTTGGGAAGATGAATTCGCGGGCGGATATCCGATCATTGTGGATAACACCACGGGATTGGTTCTTCCGGACGTTCTTAATCCTTACTTCGGTAAGTCCAAAATTTCTTACGACGTGAACTTCGGCTACCGTCGTAAGATCTGGAAAGACATCGACTGGCGCATGCAGGTCAATATCCGCAATCTCCAGAACTTGGACAACAGCGACGTCGAAGCCACCCGCTTCCAGCCGGACGGCACGGTGGCGCGGGCCCGCTATGGTGCCCCGAGCCAATTCTTGTTGACCAATACGTTTACCTTCTAAGGCGAGATTGGTTCGATTCATCTTCAAAGGCGCCCCTCGCGGGGCGCCTTTTTTATTTATCATAAACGGGGATGGCATCGGGTTTCATGAACTAAATTGCTGGGACAAAAATGAGATTGCTAATTTGGTTTAACGTAGGATTTTGGCGGCTACCCCACACGCCTCCACGAAGCTTTCCATGCGGAAATCTTTGAGGCCGCCTTTAATACCTACCCCCTCCTGTCATTAGTTTAGTCTGCCCCTGTCTCGATGTGTTATCGCCCCCGTTTTATTTGAACGGAGAAGGTCCTTCGTGTGTCCCGATGCTAAACGGAACCGAACAGGTTGATTATCCCCGGAGACGAGACGCGGTGAGAGCAACCAAGCCGGATCCCATCCCGGTAGACTCGCGGGTAGAATGCCTTTTGAAGACTCCTAGCTTAGTGCGGAACCTCGATTCCGACGATGTGCCCTGAGTCTTTTTCCCCAACCCATACCTAAACCAAGCAACATGAATATCCCATACCCGAGGATAGTAGCGAGAGCACTGAGCCGAATGGTCAGTGTTCTTTTTTGTGCGATGCCCATGTCGGCCCAGACTGTCGATGAGGCCGATGCCGAAGAGTCACTCACCTTGTCTCCCTTCGTGATCGATGCCACGAGTGATCAAGGTTACGCCGCCACCCAGACCATGGCGGGTGGACGACTTAATCAATCCCTTAAGAATACGGGGGCTGCCATTCAGGTCATCACCAAGGACTTCATGGACGATATTGGTGCCACCGGCATCGAAGAACTCCTGCAATATACCACCAGTTCCGAAGTCGCGGGTATTTTAGGAAACTTCACGGGGGCCTCGGAGGGCGGCGCGGGCGAAGTCAGCACGGGCGGTGCGCGGCGAGATCCCGATGGAGCGTCTCGGGTGAGAGGCTTGGCCGCACCTGATCGCACGCGGAACTTTTTTAAGACTGATATTCCGTTCGATATCTACAACACCGAGCGGGTGGATATCAACCGGGGGGCGAACTCGTTCCTGTTCGGTTTGGGTTCCCCAGCAGGTCTGATTAACAACGGTCTTTCGACGGCACGGTTTAAGGACTCCAATGAGATCAGCACGCGAGTGGGCAGCGGCGGAGCCAATCCCTCGTGGCGCGCGAATTTCAAAGTGAACAAGGTCTTGATTGAGAACAAACTGGCGGTGCAGGTGGCAGGTTTGATCGATCGCACCGAATATCGGCAGCAACCGACCTACAAGGACGATGATCGTATTTACGCCACCTTTACCCTCCGTCCGTTTGGCAACGGTAACACGGTCATCAAGGGACACTATGAAGGGGGTGAGATCGTAGGAAATTCTCCAGACGTCCTGTTGCCGCTCAATAATTTGGACACGTTTTTGGACTACAAAATGTCCTTTGATATTTATGATAATCTGCAAAAATTCAGTAACAACGAGGGTCCGAATTTAGCGCAATTTAATCGAAATAATCTGGTCTCGCCGGCGGAGCGGGCGGCATGGCCGACCTACACGGATGCCGACGGCAATCAGGTTCCCATTTTGCGCGACACGGCGCCGGTGGCCGTTTACGGCAACAACAGTTGGGGCAATGGAGCCTACGGTTTCGTTTATGACGGCACCAATGGACGTGATCCCGCGTATGCTTACACCGACCTTTACGCGGCCAATGTGTATGGTCCGAGAAACCAGTTTTGGAACCCAACCAAGACCGGTAAAGGGGCCCCCCAACGACTCTATCCGGGCAATCGTCGGGATATCCAAGGGACGGGGTGGTATGATCAAGGATTCACCGATTTGGAGACCTTCGATTTCAGCAAATTCAACCTCGGGTGGGATAACGACTATTACACCCGGGACTTCGAGAATTTTAATCTGTCGGTGGAACAGGTGCTATGGAAAGGCAAGGGTGGGTTTACCATCGCATGGGATTATCAGGATCTGTATCGCGATAATTACACCGCGTTCAACGGGGCCGTTTCTCAGGTCACCCTCGACGTAAACAAAGATATCCTCTTGCCCACCCAATCCTATCTGGACGGGGGGCCGGCGGACACGATGCCAAATCCCAACTTTGGTCGACCGGTGGTCGTTTCGAAAGCGGGCCGGAATGAAATTGATGAGCAACGTGAAGCCCTTCGTTTCACGGGTTTCGTGAAATACGATGTCCGCGATAAGATGGAGTCGGAGTTTTGGGGTAATCTTTTAGGCAGTCACACCCTGACCGTGTTGGGGGATCGGAACACATACGATGAAATGCGGGTCAATTATGTCTTTAATTCATTTGGTGATCCCGAACCTGCGTTGCACATCACGGCGGCCAATGCTCGCCAGACGGCCAACGACGTGCGCAATGTTCCGAGTCTCGTCTATATCGGCCCGCCGCAGTTGGATGCCTTCACCGATCCCAACTGGACTCTCGCGGATTTCACCCTGACCCCAGCCAATTATCAGCTCAACCGTCCGGGCTATGAGACTCAAAAGCTGAGCTGGAATTTGGGCCCGGATGCGAGTAGCGACAATATTGGTATCGTGACCGGACCCGATTCAGTGATCAACGGGAACGAAGATTGGAAGATGGGCACCTTCCGCGTGGGCGAGGTCCCCTCCAAGAATTATCGCCGGCAACGGACCCGGATTACGTCGGCTGCGATCAATACCCAATCGTCGATGTTTAGTGATCATCTGATGCTGAATTTGGGTTACCGCGAGGACATGATCGACAACTGGCTCAACACCGAAGCCAACCTGATTGGTCTGGATCAAATTCCCGATCTGACCCCGGAAGGGTTCACGCTCGCGGATGGCGTTTTTGCCACGACCAAGGAATCCACCTTCGGTTATGGAGGCGTGCTCTACTGGCCGAAGAAATTGATTCCGTTGCCCGAGTTTGTGAACGACATCACGTTCCACTACAACACGTCGGATAACTTCATTCCGGCCACGGATCGGGTCGACGAATTGAGAAATCCGGTCGCTTCACCCAAGGGCGAAAGTCAGGACTGGGGCGTGAGCTTCTACCTGATGGATAACAAGCTGACCGCGCGGTTGAATTGGTATAAAGCCAGCCTGTTGAACGCGAGTTCCACGGTGTCGGACAATTACAACCAGACCATCACCAATATCTTCAATCATTTCGGTAATTTGAATCGGGACATTATGGCGTATGACGCCAATGGAGATAAGAAAATCGATCAGGAGATTTTTGATGAACTTACCACGCCTCAGAATGGCGTGTATCCCTTTGATCCCACGACGGGACTCAATTTGGACGGACAGACGGTTGAGCAGGTGGTTGCGGAACTGTATCCGAACCTGGTGGATGCTCATGCTGCCCGAGCCAACATCGAGCCCTTCCTCACCGATCCGCTTAAGGTCTCCTACAACTATCGGATGGCACCCGATGGCTCCAGCCAGACTCAATGGGCGGGCGCCATCACGGACACCCAGGACATCGATTCGAAGGG
>CAXBOL010000377.1:0-5452 GCA_963977295.1 uncultured Opitutaceae bacterium | reverse complement strand
GACTCGGGCAAGGACCTGATGTTGGATCCCGACCGGGTCTATGGTTCGTATGATGAGATGGCCGACGCCGAAGCCGCGCGCCCGCCCAAGGATCGGCTGGATTTCATCGTGATCGTGACGCCAAACCACCAGCACTTCGGTCCGGCCAAACGGTTTCTGGAAGCCGGCTTTAATGTCGTGTGCGACAAACCGGTGACGTTCAGCCTGAAGGAAGCCCGGGCGCTCAAACGCATCGTGGCCAAGTCCGGCAAGGTATTCATGCTCACGCACAACTACACCGGCAATGTGATGGTGAAACAGGCGCGGGAATTGATCCAAAAGGGCAAACTCGGAAAGGTGCGCAAGGTGGTGGTGGAGTATCCGCAGGGCTGGCTGGCGACCGCGTTGGAAGCCTCGGGGCAAAAACAGGCCGACTGGCGCACCGATCCCAAACGTTCCGGCGCGGCGGGGTGCATGGGCGATCTGGGCAGTCATGCGGAGAATCTGGCCCGTTATGTGACCGGTCTGCGGATCGAGCGCCTCTGCGCCGACCTGACGAGTTTTGTGGAAGGGCGGCAACTCGACGACGACGGCAACGTGCTGCTGCAGTTCGAGGGCGGGGCCAAGGGGGTGTTGATGGCGTCCCAGGTCGCGCTCGGCGATGAAAACGAACTCAACATCCGGGTCTACGGCTCGGAGGCATCGTTGGAGTGGCATCAGGAGTTTCCCAATGAACTGGTGGTCAAATACCTTGATCGTCCGCGGGAGGTGTTGCGTCGTGGTAATGGATATATCACTACGCCGGGGCACTTCACCCGGGTGCCGTTCGGACATCCCGAGGGGTATCTGGAAGCCTTCGCCAATATTTACCAGGAGGCGTTCCGGGCCATTCGGGCCGATACGGCGGGGCGGAAGCCGCCCAAGGATCTGGATTTTCCGACCATTGACGACGGCCTTGACGGCATGTTGTTCATCGAGGCGGTGTTGCAAAGTTCGCGTCGCGGGGCGCGCTGGGTGAAAGTGAGCCAATTATGAAGTTGATTCCTGTTTGTCGTGGTCTTCGTCGTGCGCAGTTCCTCCTTCTCCTCCTCATGAGTTTACTCGGCACCGGTTCGTTGCCGGTGTGGGCCGGACCTCAACTCGGCCTGCAGACGTGGACGTGTCGCAAGATGCCGTTTGAAGAGATGGTGGCGTTTGCGGCGGAACACGGCCTCACCCGACTCGCCCTGTATCGGGCGCACATTGATCCGGCGGATCCGCGAAACATCAACGCCTCCAAACTCAAGGTCATGCAGGCGGCCGGCCTCACGCCCTACACGATGTATTCGGCCATGGGGCGGAATGAGGAGGAGGACCGGCAGGTGTTCGCCCTGGCGCGTCAGTTTGGACTCGAGTTTCTGGTGGTCGAACCCAAGGACCAGTTGAAGTGGCCGGAGTTGCTGGCCGCCGCGAAGGCGAATGGCGTCAAGCTGGCCGTGCACAATCATTGGCTGGAGACTCCCTACGGTGATCCCGCCACGGTGCAAGCGCTTTTAGAGCGCTATCCGGACCTCTACGTGTGCCTCGATCTGGGGTGGGTTACGGCCGCGGGATTTGATGCGGAAAAAATTTTTCGGTCCTATGGCGATCGGGTGATTGACCTGCATTTCAAAGACAAATCGGTCTCGGTTTCGGACGCGGGCAAGCACGAGTGGGTGGATACGCTGCCCGGTCGGGGCGACGTGAATTTCACCGGGGTGTTCAAGGCCATCCGTGAAACGGGGTGGTCGGGCACGATGGCGATTGAAACTGACAGCGACGACTTTGCGAACAATCCCCGTGGACTGGTGCAACGTTCGGTTTCGTTCTTTGAGGCGCGTTGGAACACCTCCGGCATGCCGCTGGGATTTGACTACACCCGGGACAAGGGCGGGTTGCCGGAGCAATGGCCGGCGGGAATCTCGACGGAAGACAGGGCCGAAATGGAGCGTGACATCTCCGCGTTGCAGTCCGACCTGCAGCGGTTGCGATCCAACCCCCAGCCGGGGCGGGAAGCGGACGGGGTGGCGGATGTGGAGATCTACCCCCGGCAGGCCCTCTGGGCCCTGCGCTACGAATCGGAATTCAATGCCGGTTTGGTCTCGTTGGTAAAATCCGCCTTAAAGGAAGGCCGCCGTCGTGCGGCTTTTTTATTGAAAGGAGAGACGCCCTGGCGGACGGAAAAAGGCCGGATCTTACGCGGGCATCGCTCGCCAATCGATGAGTCCGCCCAACCTTACGGTGTGGTCGTGCCGGAAAACTACGATGGATCCCGTCCGCTGCGACTGGACGTGGTCTTGCACGGCAGCATCCCCTCCACGTTGGGGTCAGCGATGCTACGCTTCAGCAATTGGTTTGAGCGTTACGGCATGGGCTGGCGGGCTCCCGATGCGGACTACATCGAAGTGTATCCCCTGGGTCGGGTGACCAACGGTTACCGTTATGCGGGACATGAGGATATTTTTGAAGTAATCGAAGCGGTTTGCCGTGATTACGCCATCGATCGGAACCGCATTTTCCTGCGCGGCTTTTCCATGGGGGCCTCGGGCACCTGGCACGTGGGGCTCAAGCAACCGGATCGCTTTGCCGGCCTCGGACCTTATATGGGTTATGTGGATACAAAATTCTTCGCGGCAGGCGGGGGCAATGCGCGCTTGGTGAGAGTGGGCGACTTGCCTGACTATCAAGAGCGGGTGCTGCCGACGATGGATGCGGTAAGCTACGTGGCCAACGCGGGGTTGCTGCCGGCGATCGCGGCCATGGGCGGGGCGGATCCAGGCGTAAGGAATCATGAATTTATGGGTGAAGCCTACGCGGCGGAAAACATGCAACTGATCAACCTGGTGGCCCCGGGGATCGGCCACCGGATCGCGTTGCCCACCCACCGGACTCAGGTCGAATTAATGGCTCGGGAAGCGGGCACCGGGATTGATCGTTTACGGCCGGAGGTGCGGTTTGTGACCTACACTTTGCGTTACAACCGGGCCTATTGGGTGGAGTTGCTAGGCCTGGACCAACACGACGCCCGAGCGGAGATTGTGGCGGCCGCCACGGCCTCCGATGCGGTCGACATTTCACGGATACAGAATATCAACGCGTTCGCGATGGTCGCGGATCGTCTGACGGGTGCCAGACCGAAGCTGACGGTGCTGGGACGGCCGGTGGCGTTGGATCGCGGTTTGTTGCATCCTCAACACGGCTGGATCCTGCAGCGGGAGGGCGGCAAGTGGCGGCAAGTGGCGGAGTTGGCGTCGGGCGGTCCCGGACCCGGCCGCAAGCGACCGGGGGTGCAGGGACCCATCGATGACGCCTTCACGGCCCCGTTTCTGTGTGTGCGCGGCACGGGGAGCGCCTGGAATTCGACGGTGCAGCGGGCGACCGATGCCCGGCTGCACCGGTTTGCCTACGAGTGGAGCCGCTACTGGGTGGGCGATCTGCCGGTGAAGGACGACACCGAGGTCACCGCGGAGGACATCCGCACCAAGTCCCTCATTTTGTTTGGTGATCCGGGCAGTAATCGGCTGTTGGCGGACGCATTGCCGAAATTGCCGCTGGTGTGGGATCGCGAACGACTGGAGATGAACGGGGAAGGGTATGCCGCGACGGATCACTTCCCGGCCCTGATCTATCCCAGTCCCTGGGCGGGGAACGAGGCGCGATACGTGGTGCTGAACAGTGGGCACACCTTTGGCGAAGCGGCGTTGTCGTCGGTGGCGTATCTGGACTTTGCCCGCTTGGGCGATTGGGCGGTGTTGGCGGTGGATCAGGGGGATCCCGTCGCCGCGGGGCACTTTGACGAGGCCTGGGACTTTTAGACCAATCCGTGCGTCCGGAGCGTTTGATACAAAAGTGTCATAGCAAGAGATGAGAGGCCTAGCTGGGGAACGGGGATCCGCGTAGGATGGTGACGCGTCATCACTTTGCCCCAACCCGGTTTGATTATGGTCAACTTTGCTCCCCTCCGTCGCTTTCTTTTCCCTTTGTGTCTCAATTTGTTGGCCGCGTGCTTCGTCTCGGTGGCCGAGGCGGAATCCCACTCGACCCAACGGCCCAACGTCGTATTGATCCTTACCGACGATCAGGGATGGGGCGATGTGGGCTACAACGGCAATTCCCAGCTGCGCACGCCGAATATTGATCGGTTGGCCCGGGAAAGCACGAGTCTCGACCAATTCACCACCTATCCCAGCTGTTCCCCGACGCGGGCGGGCTTGCTGACCGGGCGACACGCTTACCGGACCGGGGTGACGGAAGTGCTGGGCGGAAACTTCATGATGCACGCGGACGAGGTGACCCTGGCGGAAATTTTGCGTGATGCGGGGTATGCCACCGGCATCTTCGGGAAATGGCATTTGGGGCCCAACTATCCGCTGCGGCCGAACGATCAGGGGTTTGAGGAAGTGGTCGTGCACAAAGGCGGCGGCATCGGCCAACCCGCCGGACCGGCCGGCAACACCTACTACGATCCGGTGCTGGAACACAACGGAGTGTCGGAGCGTTTCACCGGGTATTGTGATGATATTTTTTCCAACGAGACGATCGACTTCATCCGGGACCACGCGGACCGACCGTTTTTCGCTTATTACTCGACGCCCTTGCCGCATTTTCCCCTCGTTGTGCCGGATGCCTTGGCGGATTCCTACCGTGAGATGGGATTGCATGAACACAATGCGCTCACCTACGGCATGATCGCTTCGATCGATCACAATGTCGGGCGGATCATGGCGACGTTGCAGGAGCTGAAGCTGGAGGAAAACACCATCCTGATATTCATGTCGGACAACGGACCGCGCACCCGCCGCACCAAGAACGACAAGTATCCTGATCGCTACGTGGGCAATCTGCGGGGCACCAAGACCAGTGTCTACGAAAACGGGATCCGGGTGCCCTTCCTGATTCGGTGGCCGGGTAAGGTGAAAGCGGGCCGTAAACTCGCCACGCTGGCGGGGCATCTGGACGTCATGCCGACGGTGGCCGAAGCCTGTGGCGTCGCGATGCCCACAGACCGTCCGATCGACGGGCAATCTCTGCTGCCGCTGTTGCAGGGCAAGCCCAGCGGTTTGGCGGATCGGCGGTTGTTTTACCAATTGCACGCCGGCCCCGAACCGTTCCGCTACGTGCACTTTGCCGTGCGCACGGATCGCTACAAATTGATTTCGCCTGATGACAATCCGCACGTGGTGTATGACCCTCCCTCCGAGCGGAAGATCAAGGCGATGTTGGGTTCACTGGAACTCTACGATCTGCAAACGGACCCGAGTGAGATCAACAACATCGCAGCTGCGCATCCGGAGATTGTGAACGGGTTGCTGGAGGACTACGAAAACTGGTTCGACGACGTGACGAGCCAGCGCGACTACTCACATCAGGCATTGACGCTTCTCGGCACGCCGAATCAACCCACCGTGATCTTATCCCGCTTTGACAACCGGGGCTGGCGTCTAGCGACGGAAGG
>CAXBOL010000376.1:0-5456 GCA_963977295.1 uncultured Opitutaceae bacterium | reverse complement strand
CGACATTCACGACGCTCGATGGCGCAGTGGTTTCCGCCACCTACGGCCAAACCCCCAAGATTAACGGCCGCACCGTGGACTACGCACACTGGCCTCTGTTCGACGGTCCTTTCGCCCAGTCCAAAGCGGGCAGCAACCGTCTTGAAATGCGCTACGGCGACTCGTCCACCGTGCTCGATTTCCGCAACGCCACCGTCGAAACCACCGTCAAACCCTCCGACCGATGAACCAATTCCGTTCCTTTTCCCTGCTTGGTAGTTTCGCCATCGCCTGCTCACTTGTAGCGGCCCAACCGCCTGAGCTCCTCTTCACCGCCGCCGCCTTTACCAAGGCTCAAAAAAACTCCTCCATCCCTACCGATGCCGGTATTTTTGTGCGCGATCCCAAACTGGGCTGGATGCCCTTTGGTCCCAAAATCCAATCAGTCGCCAGTGCGTCCGTGGATCCTTCCGATCCCTCCCGTATCTTCCTGTCCTGCGGTAACGGCATCGTTCGTAGCCTCGACTCCGGAGCGACCTGGCGACTCGTCACGGATTGGCGCGTCAGTGATGTGACCGCGATCGTGATTGATCCCACTGACGGCCGAAAAATTTACGCCGCCACCGGCTGGGGCCTGGTCCGTTCCCGCGACGGCGGAGAATCCTGGCAATCGATTGATCAAGGCCTGACCGAGAAATTCTCCCGCACTATCACGATGGATCCAAAGAATCCGCAGCGTTTATTGGTCGGCACCGGCGGTGGCTTGTTCATCTCCACCAATGGCGGCGATGCGTGGAAACGGGTAAAAGATGTGCCGGCCGTTCACGTGCTCCGACTCCGCCATGGGATTGCCCAACCCAACGTCTGGCTCGCCGTGACCGAAGGCCGGGGCGCTTGGCTCTCCACCAACTCCGGCAAATCCTGGTCCGCGGTCGCTCCCGCCGTCGCGAAGGCAAATCTCTACGCCGCCGCGGTCGATCCCACCAATGCACAGCATCTCGCCGTCGGCGGTTGGACGACTGGCGTGCACACCTCGACGGATGGCGGTAAGACGTGGCAACATCGTCCTAACGGCTTGCCTAGCGAAAATGTGCTCACCCTCACCTACGATCCCAATCACCCCGGTCGACTGTGGGTTGGCACCTTCGAGGAAGGCACCGCGTGGACCGATGACGCCGGCCAGACCTGGCACGAGGGCGGGCTCGATGGTTCCCTAACCAACGACCTCGGCTTTCTCCCGCTGGTGCCGGTCGCCCGCTAATAAGCGAAGAGTCCATGTTGGGCGTAAAGCCCAACCCACAACTCCTCCATTCGAGTGCCACTGGTGGATCGGGTTTTATACCAGTCGCTCAAATGAATGCGACTTTTCACTAGAAAATCACGGAGGGAACTAACCCTAAACATCGCTTGGATTTAGACTTTAACGTCAAGTCGCGGAGCCCCGAGTTGAGGGGCAAGTTATTCAACTGCTTAACTTTGCGTTATTACCGCCTTGGTGACATTGCGTTAAAATTAGTTTAATTCAATCGGGCTGCTGATATATGTCATTTCACCGCAATATCTTCTGTATTCCTTTATCCCCTTTCTTGCTTTCTGTGAAACCTGAATACCAAGAGCTCTCGGTATGAGCTGAATTTTTAGCCACCAAAAGGCACAAAATCTAAACTGCGATGGGCCCCAATAGGGCGTCTATAGACGCGCCAGCGTCGTCCGGGTGCTCCGACACTTTTCTTCATCCCTCTCCATGGCAACTCCAACTATTCGAGCTGACGGTTTGGCTGCATTGACGTGCTACTTTTCGAAGATTTGCGATGGCATTTTAGTTACAACAAAGTGTTTTCTGCATCTCTTGGCCCTTTACGCCCGATTTCCGACGGAAGCGCCCTCTCTACTCGATCCGGCCCTCATCAAAATCGATGAGGTCGGGCACGCTGATGATTTCGCCGATGCGATCAGTGCACCCCATATTGGTCAGCGCCTCAGCTAGAAACTCGCGCCCCGCTTCGGTCATACCCTTCTGCACGAGCTCACGATTCCATTTGATCGCACGCACATCGTCGGGCAACAGCGCCAACAACTTGGCATCGAGTTCCGCATCGTCCGACGAACTGTGGACCGCTTGCTCGATTTGTGCCGGCTCCACGCCCAGATGCATCGAAAGAAATCGATCAAGTCCCCGTTTGTAGTTCTTCCGATAACTCTTGGGTAACTCCCCGTGCGCTTGCACGTAACGGCACTTGGCGATCATACGCGGCAGATAGAGCAACCCCGTCGCGGCATGGGGAATGTAAGGCGACGGCAGACACGTCAGCACTTCACCCGTCGATCCGGGAATGGGTTTTGATTTGGCCATGGTTCAGTCCACCTCAACTCAGCTCAAAAACGAGCAAATGTATTCACAAAGTCCTTCAGCAACGGTAATCGTGAAGCCGGAATCAGCCGCTACTTCGAAGACACTCGGTCCGGCGTAATTCACCGGCTCGGCAGTGCCGTCCAAAACCACGGCACACGCGCCTGCGACGATCTCCATTCGCTCCGCCGCGGCCGTGCCGAAATGATACGTGCCAGGCCGGATCAGCCCCAGCGTCTTTTTGCTGCCATCCGCGAAGTGGACCGTGTGCGACACGACTCCACCATCGAAGTAAACATTGGCCTTGGTATCAACCGTAACGCCGGCAAAGGAAGTGGGTAAGCTCATAGGGAAAGGTGCAATCGATGCGATCTGTCACCCTTCCGCAAGACCGAGTTTAAAGAGTCGGTTGGCATTCTTCCACATGATCTTCTGATAGTGCTCTTCCGAAAGATCGAGACTGCGCACGAACTTCAAATAGGTGCGCATCCGACAGATGGGCCAATCGGTGCCATAGAGCAGGTAATTGGGGTCACCCGCGTAGAGCACCATGTCTTTGACCTGCTCTACCATGAACTTCTCAAAGCGTTCCGTGAAGTCGCCCAGCACCAATCCGGAGATGTCGGCGTGCACGTTCTTATTTTTGTAGACGACCTCCATGCAGTCCCGAATCCACGGATTGCCCACATGACAAATTAGCAATTTGAGCTCCGGAAAATCTACCGCGACATCATCCACCGCCAACGGGTGAGCGAAACGCACCTTCGCTTTGGGCGAATACGTGTCACCCGTGTGAATCATGACCGGGACATCGTGCTCCAAGGCCAATTCATACAGAATCCGGCACCGTGAATCATACGGGTAAAACGGTTCGTATCCCGGATAAAGCTTAAGCCCTTTGACCAAACCCGCCTGCAGATAATCACTCAGCTCCCGTAGGTCGCGCTCTTTGTAGTTCAGGAAACTTACCCCTGCCACCACCGACATCGATGGACAATCCTGGGTAATCTCAACGACTTCCCGCGTCGAAGGTCGATGCGCGTTAATCGTGTAGGACGTGAGCACCAGCGCATGGTCGATCTTACTGAATGCCATCGACTCCTGCAGTTCCTCAAAGCGGGCCTGCAACGGCACTATCTTGGACTCATCGTAATTATTTAAATGGGTGTGAACGTCGATGATCATGCCTGAGTTTAACCCCCCCCTCCGGTCGAGCTCAACTCTTCCCGTCAGATACTTCGCGAAACCTTTGCAACGGGCCAAGGAACAGCAATCCGATCAGGCCAATCCCCGCCATTACCATAAACGTAGGCCCATATTCCATTCCCGTGGCGAGGCGCCCCGCCACCCAAACAGCCCACGCTTCACACCCGTTGGTCGCCGCCATGAAAGTGCTGAATTGGGTCGCCCCCAACTTCGGATCCGTCAGATCCATGAACAGCGCATACGAAGCCGCCGTGAAGCATCCAATTCCCAAATACAGTCCGGCCAAACACCCCATCATCACCATTCCCGAGGCCCCAATCGTCGCCGCCAATCCCGCGCCCATTACCATCAAGCTCACTCCCCCCAACGCGATCTTCACCCGCACCACCCGTGGTCCGCGATCCACCCATCGGCCCCCCCACCATCCGCCCAGGGCCATCGCCACCACCACCGGTCCCGCGAAAAACCATCCGGTGGATGAGGTCGGCACGCCCGCATCCACCAACAAGGGACCCGCCAACGCTCCCCCCGCTTCAAACCCTGCGCCTGCAATCAACGCAAATCCAAGTCCCCACCAAGTGGTCTGTCGCGTAAATCCCGCTCTCAAGGTCGCGCCAAAAATCACCCATGTATTCTTTGAATCAATACGAATCATCGTCGGCTCATTCATCCGCCAAAGCACCGCCAATGAGATCCACACCGCGACCACCAAAGCGCCGAACACCCCCGACCATCCCAGGTAACCTGCCAACACGATCGCGCCCCCGCCAAACAAACTACGGCCCGCCAACATGCCGATCTGCATCGCCGCGGTGAGTCGCCCGCGTTCGCGTTCGTCGACAGCGCTCACCGCCAGCGCATCGATCGCCACATCCTGGGTAGCCGCGCACACGGCATGAATCAGTAACAAGGCAACCCACCAACCAAACGACGAAGCCGGATCAACAAAAAGGAGCGGCAACAACGCCAAGCCCATACCGAGTTGAGCGGCTCCCGCCCAATGCCGAAACCCCCAGCGCGGCCCGCGCACGGCGTCGACCAACGGCGCCCACAGAAACTTCAGGGTCCACGGCAGCACCAACGCCGCGGTCAGACCGGTGATCCGCTCCAACGCCACTCCCTCGGTTCGCAAGAGCGTCGGCATCGCCCACCATAAAAATCCAATCGGCGCCCCCTCACTAAAATACAGCACCGCAAACTGCCAACGACTCGTCCGGGGAACGACGGCAGGAGATTCGGGGCGAGATTGATTAAGCATCGGCGATCATCGTTGCGCGATCCTTCGGCTCCGGCGAACACGTTTCCATTTTTATCGAGAAAGCCGCCCACCGCATCCTGCCCACGTAGGAGGGCTTTCACCCCCCGACCCGCGCCGGAGTGGTTACTCCTTTCGGGGTCTGAAACCCCTCCCACATTTTTAGACCATCATCCCGAAACAAACAGATTTTACAGGAGCAAACAGAGGAAACGAAGGAGGTCGCAACTGGATATAGACCAGTCGCTTCGTTCTCTTTTATCTTCGGTGGACAGTCCATTAACGAAAGGACTTTGGTATAACCCCCCTCCCTCCGATTCGATCGCCAGGTTTAATTCCCCACGAGCAAAACACGTTTTTCGACCGAGGCGGTATCGTTGATCGTTAGGCCACCTAAACACCAAAACGGCCGTTCCCCGGTTGGAGAACGGCCGTGGGCAAATCTGCCAAAACTGAAGCTTACACCAAGGCTGGCGCTTTGGCTTCGTCGAAGCGGTAGAGCGCCTTGGGCGTGTCGGGGGTTGGCGGAAACGGCACGACTTTCCAGAACTTCTTCACCGTCTCGTTCCAGTTCTTGAGCAAGTCCTGGGCATGCGGTGAACCTGTGAGGGTCGCGTGCACGCTGATGAGGGACACGAGGCTGGCGATTTCCTCTTCGTCCGAAAG
>CAXBOL010000375.1:0-5459 GCA_963977295.1 uncultured Opitutaceae bacterium | reverse complement strand
TTCGGCTGAGGGACTCGGATTGACGATGGTTTGTTTTCGGCGCGGGTTCCTCGGCGAGCATGTCGAGGAAGTTGTTTTGGCCAGCGGCGCGATCGCGGGCTTGGGCGACGGCATTGGCCATGGCACTGTCGAGCCGCTCGTAGATGCTCCGGCGGGTTTCATTGGAGAAGTCGAACGCGCCGGTTTTAACGAGGTGTTCGAGCACGCGCTTGTTGGCAGATTTTGAATCCACCCGGGACACGAAGTCGTCGAAATCGGTGTAGGGCCCGTTGGCTTCGCGTTCGGTGATGATGCCGGCGGCGGCCGCTTCGCCCACGCCCTTGATTCCCGCGAGTCCAAAGCGGATTTTCATACCGGGCACGGGCGCGAAGTTTTCGTAGGATTCGTTAACATCGGGACCCTGCACGTCGATGCCCATGGCGATAGCCTCGTCGATAAAGTGGGAAACCTTGTCGGCGTTGCCGAGCTCAGCGGTGAGGACCGCCGCCATGAATTCGACGGGGTAGTGGGCTTTTAAATACGCGGTCTGGTAAGCGACGATGGCGTAGGCGGCGGAGTGGGATTTGTTGAAGCCGTATTCGGCGAACTTGTTGAGCAGGTCGAAGATTTCGTCGGCCTTGGTTTTCGGAATGTCGTGATGGGTCTTGGCCCCTTCGACGAATTTAATCCGCTCCCGGTCCATCGCTTCACGGTCCTTCTTGCCCATGGCGCGACGGAGCATGTCGGCGCCACCAAGGGAGTAACCGGCTATGACCTTGGCGCACTCCATCACCTGTTCCTGGTAGACGATGATGCCAAAGGTTTCCTGCAAAACGGGCTCCAACAGGGGGTGAGGGTAGGTGATGGTGGACGGGTCTTTTTTGCCGCGGGCGTAGTCGGGAATGAACTGCATCGGACCCGGTCGGTAGAGGGCGGAGATGGCGTTGATATCGTCGATCGTGGAGATACCGACTTGGCGCGAGGCGTTTTGCATGCCCGGCGATTCAAGTTGGAAGACCCCGACGGTTTTGCCCGCGTTGAGCAATTCGTAGGTCAACGGATCGTCGAGGGGGACGGCTTCGATGGAAAATTTCTTGTCGGCCGTGCGGTGCACGTTTTTGACCGCATCCGAGATCACGGTGAGCGTTTTGAGCCCGAGGAAGTCCATCTTGAGGAGGCCGAGTTTATCGACGGCCTTCATCGAGAACTGCACCGTGACGTCACCCTCCTGCAGGGTGAGGGGGACGAAGTTTTCCAAGGGTTCATCGGTGATGATGATGCCGGCGGCGTGTTTGCCGGTGTTGCGCACCATGCCCTCGAGCACGAGTCCGGCGTCGACGATCTTCTTGGCGACGGGATTGCGTTCCACCTCCTGACGGAATTCGGCGGATTTCTCGATCGAGTCCTTCAACGAGATGTTGAGCTCGTCGGGGATCATTTTGGCGAGGCGATCGGCCTCGGCGAAAGGCAGGTCATTCACCCGCGACACGTCGCGGATGACCATTTTGGCCCCCATGGTGCCGTAGGTGATGATGTTGGCGACGCAGTCGTTGCCGTATTTCTGGCGCACGTAGTCGATGACTTCCACGCGGCGGCGCATGCAGAAATCGATATCGAAGTCGGGTGGGGAAACCCGTTCGGGGTTGAGGAAACGTTCGAAGAGCAGACCGAACCGCATCGGGTCGACGTTGGTGATCTCGAGGAGGTAGGCCACGAGACACCCCGCGCCCGAACCACGGCCGGGACCAACGGGGATGTCGTGTTGTTTGGCCCAATTGATGAAATCCCAAACTACGAGGAAGTAGTCGACGAAGCCGGTGACGTTGATGATGGCCAGCTCGTAGCCGAGTCGCACGACCAGCTCCTGAGGGAGATCAAGTCCACTATAATCGGGTGGCTGAGGCTTTTGCCCTGGTGGGCGTTCGTTGAGAAGTTTGAGGCGGGAGGCGACTTCGGGCAGCGCGGCAATGGCGTCGTGATCCACCCCATAACGCATGTTCAGACCATCCAGGCACAGTTTGACCAGATACTCGGGGCCGGGCAGACCGATTTCCGGGGGAATCGGATAGCGAGGGTAACGTTCCGAGCCTTTGGGGAAAGGGATGGCGAGGTCGCACATTTCGGCGACCAATTGCGTGTTGGTGATGGAGTCCGGCACCTCGCGGAAGACTTTCTCCATCTCGGCGCGTGATTTGAGGTAGAACTCCGAACCGGTGAAGCGCATGCGGTTTTCGTCGGCGATCTTGGATCCCGTTTGGATGCACAACATGGCATCGTGAGGGCCGGAGTCGCTGGCGTTGACGTAATGCACATCGTTGGTGGCGATCACTTTAAGGTCGAACTCTTCGGCGAGCTTGAGCAAATCGGGAATGATTTTCTGCTGCTCGGGAATACCGTGGTCCTGAATTTCGACGAAGTAGTTTTCTTTGCCGAAGATATCGACAAACTTGGCGCATGCCTCCCGTGCTTCCTCCCAACGGTCGTGCATCAGATGTTGCGGGACCAGCGAGGCAAGGCAGCCGGTGAAGCCGATTAATCCGTCGGAAAATTTGGCCAAGGTCTCCAGATCGGTTCGGGGTTTATAGTAAAAGCCGCGCAAGTGAGAATCGGAGACGAGTTTAAGCAGATTTTGATACCCGGTGAGGTTTTTGGCCAACAATCCCAAGTGGTAGTAGCTCTTGCCGTCTTCGGCCCGGCCCTTCTTTTCGAGGCGGGAACCGGTGGTCATGTAGAGTTCGCACCCGATGAGGGGTTTGATCCCGGCAGATTTGGCCGCGTTGTAGAACTGAATGGCACCAAACAGGTTACCATGGTCAGTAAGGGCAAGCGCGGTCATGCCGAGCTCGCTGGCCCGCCCCATCAGCCGGTCGATGCGGCAGGCGCCGTCGAGCAAACTGTAGTCGGTATGAACGTGAAGGTGGGCAAAACTAGGGTCGGCGGGCACGGGTGAGAAGTGGCGGAAAACGGAATTAGAAAGGGGCTGCCGAAAGGCAGGGCGTTGAGACCGTCGAATGAAGACAACGGGAGAAAGAAAGAGAACGAGAAAGAGGCACGAGTCGGGGTATTTTTATAGAATCAAGCGGAGGTGACTTTGCCGTTGACGGGGGCGGATCAGTTTGGCCTGCTGTTTCTTTTTCCCTTTTCCAACACCGTCACAAGACATGCCCATCGAAATCAAAATCCGTAAAAGCGAGCCAGTTGACCGCGCCCTGCGCCGTCTGAAGAAGAAGCTCGAGCGCGAGAACGTCATTAAAGACGTGCGTGCCAAGCGCTACTTCGAAAAACCCTGCGCCAAACGTCGCCGTAAGACCAAGGTGATGGCGTTCACGCAGATGCTCCGCAACCGTCACGAGGGGTAATCTCCCGTTTCGGTATTAGGGATTCGTCTCTTTCCACCGCGTCTTCCGAACTTGTTTCGGGGCGCGGTTTTTTGTGTTTAATTTGCGTTTCGGATTGCGACGACCTTGATGGCGGTTGGACTTATTGACTTCCCTGATGCCTGTTAAATCCGTGCAACCTAAGCTCGCTCTTTCTTCTTGTTGGAACTCGTTTCGGCATAGCGACGGATACAAGATGCTCCGCGAGATCAAGGACATGGGGTTTAATTACGCGGAGCTCAGCCATGGCATTCGGATCGTATTGGTGCCCGGTATTTTGCAGGCGGTTGAAGAGGGTTGGATCAAGATTTCGTCGACGCATAATTTTTGCCCGCTGCCGACCGGAGTTAACCAAGCGGCGCCAAATCTGTTTGAGCCGTCCATCAGTCAGTCGGAGGAGCACGACCAATGGCTGCGACATACGAAACGTTCGATTGATTTTACGAACCAAGTCGGGGCCGACCTGATGGTCACACATTTGGGCAGTGTTCGCTTCTTTTGGTCCAATCCGGGGACGAAGGTCAGTCGCTATTTGCGCACTCACCCGGAAACCGATCCGGCGACAGATGAAAATTACCGGAAGGTGCTGCGGAAAGCGGGAGAAAAGCTACGGGCGCGCATGCCGCCCTATTGGCAGCAGGTTAAAGACAGTTTAGAAGAAATTCGGACGTATGCGCTGGAAAAGAACGTGAGAATCGGCTGCGAAAATCGGGAAAAATTCCAGGAGTTACCGGTGGATGATGACTATGCGGAGTTTTTGGCCAATTTACCCACGCCTTCCCATTGTGGTTATTGGCACGATACGGGTCATGCGGCGCTGAAGGAGCAAATGGGGTTGTTGGATCACCGATTACATCTGGAGAAAAACGCGTCGCGGCTGTTGGGGTTCCACTTGCACGACGTTTCTGGAGACAAGGATCATCAACCGATCGGGCACGGCGAAATCGACTTCGAAATGGTGAGCTCCTTTTGGCGGCCGGACCACTTGCTGACGTTGGAGTTGAGTCCCCGGGTCAAGACCGAGGACGTGCTCGAATCCCGTGAGCAAGTGTTGATGCTCGTCGCGAATCGATTTGGGTGAGAGGGACTGGACGTTGGCGGGTTTGTCATAAGGGTTAGGAAAGGGAACGAAGACGACCCGTCTGATCCAATTTACCGGAGTCAACGGAGGGAACGGAGCCGGAATGTAACGCAATGACGCAAAGGTGCGAAGGGCGGGGGGCCGTCAGCCCGACGAAGCGCGAGAAGCTCGAAGATGCTGAAACTCGCAGAGATTTGTGCCGAAGCGGATGCTGGGTGGGTGCCTTGTGGGCAGGGGAAAAAACAAAGTCGGAGAATCAAACCCCTACCTCATTTGGGTTTTTAAACTTAAATACCGCAGTTGAAGTGGGGCACTGAGGTCACCGAGAATTGCACAGAGTTCACAGAGCCATGTTTACGAAATAAATCCTTGGGTAAGCGGCGGTCCCTTCCTGGGTGAAAATTTATTCTCCTTAGTTTCCTCCATTAGTCTCTGTGAAACTCCGGTTTGCCTCTGTGGCCTCTGTGACCAACTGCGGTTTTTAGGCTAAAATGATATTATCCCGGTCGGTGAATTCTCTGTTTCTGTCAATAAACTTGAATTCAAAACCGCCGAGGATGTCGGCATAAAGCCGGACCCACAAATGAGTTACTCACCATGATGTGGGCCGGCTTTATGCCCGACATTCGGGACTCCTGCCCGAATTGAGGCGGAGCAGAGTTTACCGCCGGGGGATTTTTAACAATTCTCCAATCCAGCGACGGTGAGGGCCGGAGAGGGTGATGGAGTCAATTTCGGCCAGGGGCACCCACACACAGTCGTCGGGCAAGGTGGCGGGGACGGGAAGTTGCCGGATGGTTTCCGTGATGGCGTAGCGGGTGATGCCACGCTTGCGCACGGCGAGAACCGGGGCCGGGTCTATCGTTGCCATCGTATAACCCAGGGTGGTGGCGTCGGGCAGCTCGTGTTGGCCGGCGAGACGGCGGGATTTGGCGGGCGCACGATGAAGCAGGAGCGCGCCGTCTCGCTCGCACCATGCTCGGACGAGGGCGATTTGTTCGATCTTTTTGGCGGCGAGCTGG
>CAXBOL010000374.1:0-5464 GCA_963977295.1 uncultured Opitutaceae bacterium | reverse complement strand
CGAATGTAGTCCTGATCTTTGTAGCCATTGCAAATGATAAGGCGATCGGGGCCCTCGTGCATGGCCATGGCGATCATGAGCTCAGGTTTCGACCCTGCTTCCAGCCCATAGCCAAACTCCTCGCCCGCATCGACGATCTCTTCGACGACTTCGCGGAGCTGGTTCACCTTAATCGGGAAGACCCCGCGGTAGCGACCATCGTAGTCCTCCTCCTTGATAGCTTTGCGAAACAGGGTGTTGATTTGCTCCACGCGGTAGCGCAGGAGATCCTGAAAACGGATCACAAACGGGGCCTCGAGATTCATGCTCACGGCTTCGTCGATGACGTCTTTTATACGGATTTGGCGGCCGTCTGCGAGCGGGGCCACCGTCACACAGCCTGTTTCGTCTACGGCCAAATGACCGGAGCCCCAGCGTTTGAATCCGTAAAATTCTTCGGAAAGCTCGGTAGACCAAGTGGAAGGAGAATTTGTCATGAACGACTAAAGTGGGATGGGTTTACTGGCTTGCTTTTTGAACTTTGGGAACGGTTAGATGCCTGTTTCTTCTTTTCAATACAGCAACACGCAACGACGAAAATGTCTTCCTTCGCCCTTACCATAGCCCAAGCCCAACCTTCAGCCCCTGGCGGGGCGGTCGGAAGCCAGATGATTTTCTTCGGCCTCCTCTTTGCCGCGATGTGGTTTTTGATGATCGCCCCGCAGCGCAAGAAGCAGAAGGCGCATGAGAAAATGTTATCCGAGCTCGGCAACGGCGACGAAATCGTGACTTCGGGCGGATTGCTCGGAACCATCATCGCGGTCAAAGATGACCGCTTCGTGGTGCGCGTGTCGGAAAACACGAAAGTCGATTTGGGCAAAAGCTTCGTCGCCTCGGTGATCAAGAAGGCTAATTCGTAATTCCCGTTTTCCGCTGGCAACCCTGACCACGCCGATCTTGTAGTCGGTTTTGACTTTGGGCGGTATCGCCTACGGTTTGCCAGTCCCCACTTTTTAAACCCAAGACCCACATGTTCAAACGCAACCTCTGGAAGATCACGCTGACCGCATTCATCGGTGCATGGGCGATCTCGTCGATCCTTCCATTAAAAGACACCCCATTCAACGATTACATCCAATCGAGCGTCGGATCCGACCAGTCGGAATTCGAAACGCTGATGGTTCGAGCCAGCGAGCGCGTCGCTTCTGGCGAATCGCCCAGTTTATTCGTCGCCCTGAAGCGCATCGGCAAAGAAGACCGCATTGACCTTGCCAAATTCTTCCCCGAAGTGCGCCTCGAGGAATCGCTCAAAAACGTCGAGAAGCGCAATGCGATCCTCCTCGACTACTTGCTGCAGCAGTCCAAAGGCCGTCTCCAGCTCGGTCTCGACTTGAAAGGAGGCGTCGCCTTCACCCTCGAAGTCGCCGAAGAGTTAGGCACTTCAGCCACCGCGCAACAGGAGCGTGAGGAGAACCTGGCCAAGGCCATCGAGATCATCGGTGAGCGCATCAACGGTCTGGGCGTGACTGAGCCGATCATTCGTCCGGTGGGTGACAATCGCATCGAAGTGCAACTGCCGAACGTCAGCACCAAGGACAATCCTGAGATTGTTGACACGGTCAAGAAGCCGGCCCGCCTCGATTTCCGTCGCGTTTATCCGCAGCAGGTCGTTCCCGGCCAAGTGCTCAGCATCGAAGGGGAAGACCGCCAAGGTCAGGCCTACATTCAAGACTATTACGTGAAACGCCTGCCCGAAATGACGGGTGAGGGCGTAGACACGGCCTACCCAGTCATGGACGAGTTTGGTCGCTTCAAGATCAACCTGAAGTTCACCACCGAGGGCACCGAACAATTTGCTGATGTCACCGAAGCCATCGCGGCCGAAGGCCAACAAACCGGACGTCCGGGCCAATTGGCCATCGTGCTGGACGGTAAACTCTACTCGGCCCCGTCCGTGCGGGAACGCATCGGTGGCGGCTCAGCTGAAATCACCGGTTCGTTCTCCCAACGCGAAGCCATTGATCTTTCCAATGTGCTTAACAACCCGCTCGCCTTCGAACTCATCATTCGAGAGCAAAACGAAGTCGGTCCCTCCCTCGCCGCGGACGCGATCGCGTCAGGCGTCAAGGCCTCCGAAATCGCAGTGGTGTTGGTCGCCGGTTTCATGGTGCTGATTTATACCGTGGGCGGCGTGTTTGCCGTGATCAGTTTGGCGGTCAACCTTCTGATCGTGCTCGGCGTTTTGGCTAGCTTGGGCGCCACCATCACCTTACCGGGGGTGGCTGGTATCGTGCTGACTGTCGGTATGGCGGTGGACTCCAATATCCTGATTTTCGAACGTATCCGTGAAGAGTTAAACACGGGTAAATCGCTCAAGGCGGCTTTCCTGGCGGGTCACGAAAAAGTGATCTCAACCATCTTGGACGCGAACATCACCACACTGATCACTTCCTCGCTCATGATCATCTTCGGCACGGGCCCGGTGAAGGGCTTCGGTGTCACCCTGACGATCGGCGTGTTTTCGACCGTCTTCTGTGCACTGGTCGTCACCAAGCTTCTCCTCGAGCTCTTTATCGAAGGCGACCTCATCAAGAAGTTCCCGATGTTGATCAAGACCAAGGCGCCCAACTTCGACTACCTGAAATTTGCCAAGCCGGCGTTCGGTGTTTCCTGGGCAATCGTGCTCGTGGGACTGGGTGTGGTGCTCATGAAGGGTCACGACATTTACGGTATCGACTTTGTCGGTGGTGATGAAGTCGCCCTGACCTACACCGAGCGTCAATCGACCGCCGACGTGCGAGCGGCCCTCGAAGGCGGCGGTATTGGTGAAGCCAACCCGCTGTATCAAAGCGACCTTGCCGGGGAGAACGAATCATTGAAGGTTCAAGTCCCGGTCAACGAAGGCAACAAAGTGCTGCCGCTGTTGCAGACGGCGTTTCCGTCGGCCGGATTTGAAGTGATTGGGCAAACCACCATCGGACCTTCGATCGGTTCCGAAATTCAGTGGAATGCGTTCATGTCTTTGGGTTTGGCCATTGTCGGCATCATGCTCTACGTCGCCTTCCGGTTCGAAGTCGGATTCGGCGTCGGCGCGGTGGTGTCCACCATCCACGACATTCTGATGACGGTGGGTATCTTCGTATTGTTTGACCGCCAGTTCACAGCTCCGATGGTCGCGGCTATTTTGCTCATCGCGGGTTACTCGATCAATGACACCATCGTAGTCTTCGATCGCATTCGGGAAGAGCTGAAAACCAATCCCGACAAGCGACTCGGCGATGTCATCAATCTCGCCATTAACAACGTGTTTGTGCGTTCGTTGCTGACTAGCGCGACGACCTTCCTGGCTTCGATGGCCCTCTTCATCTGGGGCGGTGGCGTCATCAACGATTTGGCCTTTACCTTCTTGGTCGGAGTCGTGACCGGAACGTTCTCCTCAATCTTCATCGCGAGCCCCATTTTCTATTGGTGGCATAAAGGTGATCGTAAGCACGTGGAGCGTCATCAGGACGTCAAACCAACCTACGAGTGGACCGGGTCCAGTCGCGCATCTGAATAAGCTGACACAGCAAACATTCGATGCGCTGGACCTACACGCCGCCCCCGGCCGATGAGGTCGGGGCGCTAAGTAGGAGCGCGGGTGTAAGCCCAGTGCTCGCGGAGCTGTTATGGCGTCGCGACATCACTGAGGCGTCGGCGAAGCAGTTTCTGCATCCGACGCTGGCCGAACTATCCGATCCGTTCCTGCTGCAGAACCTTGAGGCGTCCGCCAAGCGGATTGCTCAGGCGATTGCGGAGCGTGAGCAAGTCATTGTGCTGGGCGATTACGACGTCGACGGCGTGAGCAGCACTGCCCTGCTGGTGAGCCTGTTGCGACGGTTCGGACTAAATCCTTCGTTTGTTGTGCCCCGCCGCATGGAGGACGGTTACGGCCTCTCGCGGAGTGCAATTGATCGGGCGCTGGAAGTGGGTAAACCCGATCTGTTTATTGCCCTCGATTGCGGCACCAATTCGCAGGCAGAAGTTACGTTTTTGCAGGAACAAGGCATCGATGTCCTGATCATCGATCACCATCGCGAAGGAGAAGGCAGCGTTGATTCGGCGCTGTTGATCAATCCCCATGTGTATCCAGGGGACGACGACGCCACCTGGCGCAATCTTTGCACGGTGGGGCTGGTGTTCAAACTTGCTCACGGGCTGTTGAAACACTTGCGCGGAGAAAATCATCCGGTGGCGTTTCGGATCAAATTGCGCGAGTATCTCGATTTGGTGGCCATGGGCACGATTGCCGACCTGGTGCCGCTGACCGGGGAAAATCGGCTAATGGCACGTCATGGGTTGCGGATCTTGGAAAGCGCGGCCCGGCCCGGTGTGCGCGCCCTGATGGAAGTGTCGGGCGTGCGGCCCGAATTGGGCGTGCAGCCGATGGATATTTCGTTTCGACTGGGACCACGGATCAATGCCAGCGGGCGCTTGGCCGACGCCGCGCTTTCGGTGGATTTGATGCTGAGCGATGATGTGCAGTTTTGCTTCGAAACTGCTCAGCAGTTGGACTCGTTTAATCGTGAGCGGCAGGACATTGAGCGACAGATCGTCAAGGACGCGGAGAAGCTCATCGAAAAGCATTACAAGCACCATGCCGGTATCGTGCTTTATGCCGATGAGTGGCATCCGGGCGTCGTTGGCATCGTGGCCGGGCGCGTGTCCCGGCAATACAACCGACCCTGCGTGGTCCTGGGGAATGAAGGCGAACTCGCCAAAGGTTCGGGGCGCAGCGTCGATGGCGTAAACCTAGTCGAGGTGCTGGCGGATTGTGACAAATTTTTAGGGAGCTGGGGCGGCCATCCGATGGCGGTGGGAGTCGCCGTGCCCAAAGAAAAATTGGAGGATTTCCGCGAGGCATTTGCTGCAGCAGTCACGGTGCATGCGGGCGGTGATATCGAAGACCGGGAGTTGGCTATCTCCACGTGGATTAAAGCCGACCAAATTGGTCCGCGTTTGATGGATGAACTTGATGCATTGCATCCGTTTGGGCAGGCGAACTCTGAACCGGTATTTGGACTTCGGGGTATTCAATTTCCTAAGAATCCCGACGTGTTTAAAGAAGCCCATTTTCGCTTTAGTTTTGAAGACGAACGACGGCGGCGACTCTTCGGGGTGGCATGGAAAATGGCTCACAAAGTGCCGCCAGCTCGCACGCCCGTGGATATCGCGGTCCACCTGCGGTGGAACCACTTCAACGACCGAAAACTACTCCAGTTGGAGCTGATCGACTGGCGTTTGGCCAAGTAGTGGCGGCGGCTTAGTCCGTCAGCACAGATAACAAAGTCGAAGTGCCTTCGTTCGGTGCAGGAGCGACGCCAAGTAGATGGCAGAGCAGATTGTAAACGTCGATATTGTCAGCCTGCGCAAGATGACTTCCGGGGGTAAAAGCTGGTCCGTGCGCGATGAAAACCGAAGTCATGTCCGGTTCCGCGTTGTCAAA
>CAXBOL010000373.1:0-5467 GCA_963977295.1 uncultured Opitutaceae bacterium | reverse complement strand
CGGTTTGTCCGGACCTGACTTCTCCGGTCGCGGGGTTCCAGCCGATGATTGCTTTTGCCCGCGCACCACCAGCGGAGGTGCCGACGCGCAGGATCTCATTCAATTCCGCTGCGGACTCGAGCTCGGTATGCAGGTTTTCTTTTCGCGCCAGCGCGCGGGACGCGAGTTCGACCAGCGCGGCCACATCGACCTGTTCCGAACGCGTCGCTTCAGGCCGCAACGTGGGACGGAATTCCAAGGCCCCCATGCCGCGGTCTCCGACATAACAAAGTCGGTCGATCGGAGAGAAGTTTTCCGGTCGGCGATTCTGACTTCGGAGCCATTCATCGATGAGGGCGTGCCCAAATGCGTCGGGCAGGCAGTCGGCGAGCAGACCCGGCAGACCGGAAAACGATTCCGGGAGTTTCGGGAACTGAAATACTCGGCGGCCCAATGGCATCTGCAGCGGGGCCAAGGACGGACCGTCGGCAATGAAGTCCCGGGCGTATTCAAACGACGAAAGCCGTCGATCTCGATCCCACGAGACCATGCCAACCAGTTGCTGGTGGTAGAATACTTTGGCGAGTTGGTAGTCCATCGTTCGAGGCCAAATCAACGCACGCGTTGTCGACGGCGGCCTTTAAGTTTTTGGAGTTCGAAAGGACTGATGGCCGGTTCCGGTAGCAGATCGAGGAGGGCGTTGGGTTGCCCCAGCGCCGTTAATACCCGGTTCAATGATTCGGTCGTGATGGATCGCCCGTTTTCCAACGAGGAAATGGTCTCAACGCTTACGGCGGCTTGGGCGGCAAGTTCAGCCTGTTTCAGGTCCATCGACGTGCGGAGTGCTCGGGTTCGCTCTCCTAAACCGAGCAGCGCAGTTTCGTTATTCATAAAACAGTAAAAAGCACGGAATAATAGATAAAACAACGATAAACGGTGAATAAGACGGTTTAAAGATTGGATCAAATCTACGGAATCCTTCACGTTCTCAACTAGATTCTACTCAATCCGCGCCGATCAACAGGTTCGGGGCGGATTGGCCGCGTAGGGTGACATGGGGGCATGAAAAAGGCGGCTTCGAAACGAATTCGATAGCCGCCTGAAAATGACCGGGTCGTGGTGACGCGCCGGGGCGGTGGAGTTACGGCAGATTCAATTCCCGGACCCAGATGTTGCGGTAAGCCACCGGGTTGTTGTGGTCCTGCAGGCGGAGCGGCTGACGGGGGGTATGGTATTTGTAGGAGGGTTGACCGCGGTATTCGGTCGGTCCGTAAATCGGGGCATTAAGCAGCACCACCACCCCGTTGTGCACGACAGTGATGTGGGCTTTCGAGATCAAGGTGCCGTCGGGTTCGAATTTGGGCGCAACAAAGAAAATGTCGTAGGTCTGCCATTCACCCGGGGCGCGACAGACGTTGGCGAGAGGCACCTGTTGCTTGTAGATCGAGCCGGTCATGCCGTTCACGTAGGTGAGGTTTTGGTAGCAATCGAGGACCTGCACCTCGTAGCGATCCATGAAAAAGATGCCGCTATTACCCCGACCTTGGCTGTCTCCGACCGCCGGGAGTGGCGCTCGCCATTCTAGATGAAGTTGGATATCGCCAAACGATTGAACCGATGTGACATCACTGGAAGGCGCGCCTTTGGCCTTGGGCGGCACGATCATGGCGCCGTCTTTCAGCACCCAATTGGCGGCTTGCGGTTCCATTTTCCCTTCATCGTTTTTGCGCATGATACGCCACTCATCGAGATTTGTGCCGTCGAAGAGCACGATGGCATCGGATGGGATTCCGCCTTCGGGGGAGGAGACGACGGGGGGCTGGGGGGTCCAATATTCCGTTAGTTTGGGGTCTGGGAGTTCAGCCGTTTGGGCGGACATCGCAGATCCAGATACAGCTAACGCTAGTAAATAGAGTTTAATGGGGCGCATAGGGGGGTTGTTCTAAGAATGGGGTTTGAGTGAGGCGAGTCCGTTGTCTGCACTCGCTCCACTTTTTAATGAGTCGATTAATGTGTTACCGTTGTTTCTGGCCTCAGGCCCATTGTTGGTGTGATCGAGTTATCCCGATCGTGACCAAGACGCGGTTTGTGTTCTTGATGCATCCTAAAGAGTATCGTCACGAGAAAGCGGGCACGGGTCGGCTCACGCATTTGAGTCTGCCCAACAGCGAGATCATCGTGGGAGTGGAGTTCGACGAAGACCCGCGACTGGCCGAGCTCGGGGCCGACCCGAGTCATCAGGTGGTTCTGCTCTACCCTGGGCAGGGGGCGATTAATTTGTCGGAACCGCGTAACATGGCCAGAACCGCTCTGGATAAACCCTTGGTGGTCTTGGTGATCGACGCGACGTGGAGTTGCGCGCGCAAGATGCTTAAACTGAGTCCGAGTCTGCAACGACTGCCCCGAGTGATGTTTACCCCTTCAGCGCCGAGCCGATTTGTCATCAAGGCGCAGCCGGTGGCAGGCTGCCTCTCGACGATCGAATCGGTGCATGAAGTTTTGTCTGCCTTGGCAGGGGCTGGAGTGGAGGCTTACGAAGAAAACGAACAACTCCTGCGACTGTTTGGGGCGATGCAGCAGTTTCAAATCGAGTGTGCGCAAGATCCGGAACGCGGCGGCTATCGTCGCGCCGACTACAAAGCACCGGGCGAAAGAAAACCCTTCACCGGCCAGAGCGGCCGCAGAAGGGCGAATTTCTTTAAAGCTTCAGACGTCTAGCGTGGGCTCAACCAGCACTCGGCACATTGCTTTGCGTCCAAGTGCCATCGATCCAACGCCAGAGTTGGCCCGTGGGATTCTGGTCCTGCAACGAGGCGGGTAGACGGTTGGCGCGCACGTTGTCGTAGCAGCGCAAGGCGCCAAACCGGCGTAGCGATGCGGGAATGCCCACCGCGGTAAACCCGGGATGACCCCCGGCGGGGAATGGTCCGCCATGCATCATGGCCGAAGACACGGCGACCCCAGTGGGCATTTTGTCGTTGAGCAGTCGGCCGCACTTTTGAGCGATGATCGGCGCAAGACGAGTGTAGGCGGCATCATCCGAACCGTCGGTGGCGGTGTAGAACGACCCCGTCAGTGAAGAGTGCAACGACGCGGAAACGGCGGCGAGTTCGTCTTCGTCAGCCGCTACCACCACGAGCGACCCCGGACCGAACATTTCCTCTTGGAATTTGGCGGGATCACGGAGGAAGGCCGCGCCATCGACCCGCAGCAGAGCGGGTTGAGCGAGGAATCCGGGACCGGTTGCGCCGGTGCCCCGACCAATGAGTTTCGCCCCAGCCGCGACGAGGGTTTTGACGCTGGCGTCCAAGTTTGTAGGCAGCGATTGCACCAGCATCACGCCGGAGGGCGCAGCGGCGAAGTTGGCGGCTGAGGTGGCGAGGAATTTTTCGGTGGGCTCGCCGGCAATGGCGAGGATGAGACCCGGGTTAGTGCAGAACTGCCCCGTGCCGAGCAGGCAGGAACCGCTGAATTCGTTGGCGAGTGCTTCTGCTTTTTCAGCCAAGGCACCGGGCAAAAACGTCGCCGGATTTACACTACTGAGTTCGAAGTAGGCGGGGGTGCCCGCAGCGTCGGCAGCGGCCTTGATCTTGCGGCCCGCGAATTCGCTACCGGTGAATCCGATGGCGCCTAGGCGTGGATCTCCGGCCATGCGCTCGCCGTCGGCATGGGAGGAGCGATAAAACATTTGCACCATCGCTGGCGGCAGTCCGGCGGCATGAACGGCCGCCAGCGCCAGCTCGGCCAGACGCTTGCTGGTGCCGGGGTGAGCCGGATGGGCTTTGCCGATCACCGGATGGCCTGATGCAATCGCAGCGGCAAAATCGCCGCCGGCGACCCCGTTGAACGCGAACGGGAAATTGTTGGGGCCGATCACCAAAACCGGCTTGCCGAGTGATTCCAGCCGTGAGCGAAGGTTGTTTTTGGAATCGATCGTAGGTTGAGTCCAATCTTCGGCCAGCACCGCGGCGGAGGCCTGACGAAGCTGGCCGGTAGTGCGGGGAATTTCCACGGCGGTGAGACGAGGCGAAGCGGGCAGACCGGTTTCGTGGGAGGCAATGGCGGCCAGTTCATCGGTGGCCGCTTCAATGGCGGCAGCATAAGCCGTGAGGAAATCGGCGATTTTTGTGATTGGAAGATCACGCAACGCGTGGGCGGCTGCGAGGCCAGCGTCGAGCAAGGCGTCGATTTCGGTTGAGCTAGAGACGGGATAAGCCTCCGCAATGAGTTCGCCCGTGGACGGACAGTGCGGTTGGAAGGTCGGCGCATCGGACGCAGGTTGGCGCCATTCGCCGGCGAGAAGGATAGGGTGGGTCGTCATGAAAGTGATAAAAGGGGTGAGAATTGAGCGAATCTCAACCATGTCGTCTTCCGCCGCCTGGGGCCAAGCGCATTGTCGGCTCTTGTGGTTCGAAAATTAGATTCCCGTAAAATAGCAGGGACGCCTGTGACCAAATGAAGTGCGGCAGGACAATAAGGGTGGGGATGGTTCGGTTAGCGAACGCATCAGGCGCACAAAAGTTGAAATTCGGAAAGCGCGCCGAATCCTTGCCGCACCCCATGAATTTGCCCCTTCGGTCACTGTTCGCCCTCGTCTTAGCCGGATCAAGTCTCGTGTTTGCCGTCACGCCTGCGCCCGCGACGACCAAACCAAACGTCGTGCTCATCATCTGTGATGATTTGAACGACTACGTAGAAACGTTGGGGGGGCACCCGCAAGTGCGGACCCCGAATCTAGTGCGCCTCGTCCGCAGCGGGGTATCCTTTCGGCAAGCCCACACCAACATTCCCATATGTGGATCTTCGCGTGCCAGCATGTTTACGGGGATTTATCCGCACTATTCCGGGTGTTACGGATTCACGAAGTGGGATGGCTACGGGGTGTTAAAAAATTCGCGCACGATGATGGATCAATTTCGCGCGCACGGCTATCGCACGCTGGGCACCGGAAAACTGATGCACCACCTCGTGCCGGGTGAATGGGGCGAATACGGTAATCCGGCCGACTACGGTCCGTTTCCGTGGGACGGGTCGGCACAGCTCGCCCATCCGGATGTGCCCGCGCCTTTTAGCGAGATTGGCGCGGTGGATGGTTCGTTTGGACCGCTGGTCAGTTTAGCGGGGCGGACCAGTCCGGCCGGTGACCCGTTGCGCTGGGTGACGGGACCTTGGGGAAAGCGTCGCGACTTGCGGGTCGACGGACCGGAGGACCGGGATCAGACGGCCGATGAGGTCAACGGCGACTGGGCGGTGACCCAACTCGCCCGTCTGGCGCAGGCCGAGTCCACGCACCCCTTCTTCATGGGGGTGGGATTCATGCGACCGCACACGCCGTTGATCGTGCCGCAACGGTTCTTTGATCTTTTTCCGCTGGAAACGATTCAACTCCCCGTCATTCGGCCGGGCGATATTGGCGATACCCACGCCCGCGCGGTGCGGTCGTTGCCGGATGGCTGGGAGCCGGGGGGGGCGCGTTCGGAAGATATGG
>CAXBOL010000372.1:0-5470 GCA_963977295.1 uncultured Opitutaceae bacterium | reverse complement strand
ATACGGTGCCGTCACCTACAAAACGCGCGGCGAACACGCACTCATCAATCGCCACGGTTACGAGTTACCTCTCCCTCCTCACAGCATCAATTACCGGGCCAACATCAAGGCCCTGTCCGAGCTCGGCTACACCGATATCGTGTCCCTGAATTCGGTCGGTTCTCTCGACCCCGCCCTCGGCCCGGGCACCTTCGTTTCCTGTTCGGACTACGTCTGCCTACAGGACGGCCCTCAGACGTTTTTCGACCAGGAGCTCAAAGGCGCTGCCCCCGGTATCGCCAACAACCTCATCCCCCAAATCATCGGAGAGTTGAGTGATGAATTTAAGATCTATCCCGGCAAAACCTACGTGCAGATGCGTGGCCCGCGTTTTGAGACCAAAGCCGAAATCCGTATCGTCAAAGGCTGGGGCGACGTCATCGGCATGACCGCCGCCTTCGAAGCCGATCTTTGCAGTGAGCTGGGGCTCAATTATAACAGCCTAGCGTTGATCGACAACTACGCCAAC
Source organism: uncultured Opitutaceae bacterium (assembly GCA_963977295.1). GTDB lineage: Bacteria > Verrucomicrobiota > Verrucomicrobiia > Opitutales > Opitutaceae > Actomonas. Next base: position 4,962 of record CAXBOL010000372.1, on the reverse strand, counting down.
GGCCTCGAAGGCACCGAAATCGATTTCGAGAAGTTCAAGGAACTCGTCAAATCCAACCAAGCCAAAGTAAACCGCCTCTTCGAGCGCATGCTTGAAATCCTCGCTTGATCGTCCCCTTGTCCAATCTTGGACGAGCGCCCGATCAGAGGTCCCCGCGGGCGTTGCCCACTTGTTTAGCTTCACCGGCAGTTTTCCGATCAAACCCCTCCCGTCACCGCATCGAGTGCTGCTCGATAAACTCGTCCGATCGCAATCGTCCGCCCTCGAATGGTAAGCTCTTTGGCTTTGATTGAGTCGGGCACGATAAACGATTTGTGCACGCGCAAAAACGCCGGCGAGGGCAACCGCGACTCCCATTGCTGCATGGTTTCATGACTGAGCAATATACCATTCCGTCGCACGACTTTGACGTAATCCCCCATCGATTCGATCAGCACGATATCCTCCAAATCCAACCGCACCATCGCTCCCTCCGTCTTCACAAACAGGTGCGAATCCAGTGCGTTGCCCGCACTCTGCGGTTCCCCGATCTCAGTCAATACCGTAACCGATTCGCTCTCGGGAAACGGCGCCGCCGACCCCGTGCCTTCCAGTCGCCGCTGCACCTTTTCCACGGCCAGTGAGAACCGTTCAAACGAAAAGGGTTTCTTCAGATAATCCACTGCCTCCAATTCGTAACTCTCCAGCGCATGGTCGGCGTAGGCCGTCGTGAATATCACCAGCGGTGGGTGTCGCAACGATCGCATAAAACTCAGGCCCGACAGCTTCTCTCTGGCTTCCATCGCGTTCCCACACTTGCGCACGATATCTAGGAACGATAAATCCCGCGCAAATTTTTCGATCACCCGCTGGGCCAGCGGCTCATCGTCTACGATTAGGCAACGTAGAACCTTCATGGCGTGATCTGCAAGTTCACCTTATATCGACTGCCCGCGTCTCGCAGAGTCAACGTATGCCGATGGGGATACAACAACGCCAACCTTCGCCGCACATTTTCCAGTCCAACGCCGCCTGGAATCACCTCTCCATTGAAGCCCAGTTCCGGTTCGTTTACCCCATTTTCTTTGCTGTTAATCGCCTCGATATCGAGCACCTCCATCGCATCAACTTTGACGGTGATTTTCACAAACGCCCCTTGTGGTCGCGTCTTGATGCCGTGTTTGAACGCATTTTCGACGAAAGGTAACAGCATCAGCGGCGCAACCCTGACTCCATCAACGGGACCTGTCACCTCCAACTCCAGCTTTACCGTATCCTCCATTCTAATACGTTCGAGATCGAGATAATTTTGCACAAACTCCAACTCCTTCCGCAACGGCACTTCGTCGGCCTGACAATCATGCAAAATATAGCGCATCAATTCCGACAACTTCAGCACATAGTCTGGCGCCAAGTCTGATTTATCCAGCGCCAGTGAGTAGATGTTATTTAACGAATTGAAGAGAAAGTGCGGATTCAATTGCGCCCTCAGCGCCGTCATTTCCGCCTCCATTTTTTGCCGTTCGAGTCGATGGGATCGCGAAATCGCTTTCAGCGCATGCAGCAAAGAACTGAGACCGACGAAGGCCCCCACTTCGAGAAAGAACACCACCAAGGTCCGGCGTGCATCCGACATGGGCCCGCCTGGTGGCGGACCATTCCCTCCCCCGTGGGCCTCGAGTTTCCCCGAGACTTGCGGGGCTCCTCCCGGAGGAGGTCCACCCGCCGGTCTTGCGCCTGCCGGAGGCGGGCCCATGGGTCGCATCTCATTTCCTCCCATCGCACCCGCTGGTCCGGCACCTTCCCTTGCCACAATCGAAACCGGAGGCGTCGACTTTGTCGCAAACTGGTGAAAGGCCCAGACATTGCCCCCGTAAATCAATCCCGCCATCCCCGCGATCAGCGCGAACACCGCGACGCCATACCACCCAAATCGACGCTTATCCAGCAAGTGCGGCACCAGAATCTTTAGGTTAAAAAACACCGCCACCAATATCCCGGTTCCCAGCAGCAACACTCTCGTGATGTAAAACGGGCTCAACATTTTACGACCCGGTGGCGACGGTATGAGCACCAGCAATATTAAAACCATTCCCAACCCAAACAAGGCATAGTGCCACCAAGGACTGCGTGGAGACGAGGGGGGTTCCGGCAACGGCATACCCCCTATCCATCCTGCCTTGCCGCCATGCGCAAGCCTGTAGACTTCGCATGCGCACCAACACTTTCCCTTCCCTCGTCATTCGGCATGACCAAGTCGACCCAGCCGAATCCTCTGTTTTATGGCTCATAATTTCTTTTCGTCTGAGGTGTAGTAATCCGTCTGAGACGTGGTAATCGGTTTTGGCGCGGTCATTGCTGAATCTTTAAAGCATGACCTTCATTCATCCGGCCCTTCCCTGAAACAATATTTCGACCAACGACACGTTTCAGCCCGTCAACGACCTAATATGGCCCGCAAACGACCTCATCCTAGCTTCACCAAATTCTGATACTCCACTCTCTCCAGAGCTCTTCGCGCCATTTTTTTGCATTTCTCTACTTTCCTGCGGCCGCCCGCCTAAAAACTGATGATCATGCGCACCAGGCATTAATGTAATTTAGGGATTCTTACCTTGCGCCCTACTCAACCTGTTCGTATCTTAAAACTCGATACGCAATCGATTTGCCCCTTAGTAAGTTTAAAAAATAATGCCCCCTTTTACTCGGACCCGCCGCGCAGCGATTCTACTTTGCCCTTTCGTCACCTCGATTTCAGCCCGGGCGCAATCGACTCCTTCTACACCAGCACAGCAGCTCCCGACTGTCTCTGTGTCCTCTTCCCCGTGGGGTCTGGATGAGAACTTATCCCAAATCGACACTGACCTAGAAGTCGTGCGCCTATCGGACCAACGCTCCCTTTCCGCCACGCTCGAGAACCTCCCCAATGTCGAGTTTTCCAAACGAGGTGCCAACAATACCGAACCCGTAATTCGCGGCTTTTCCTTCGACCGCATCTCCACCCTTTTTAACGGGCTGCCTCTTATTAACGCCTCTCCCACCCGCACCTCTGCTCCCGTTAATTTTTTCCAATCCGGCCTCATCGGCCAACTCAGGGTCGAACGCTCTTTTCCGAGTGTGAGCGATGGTCCCATCACCACCGGAGGCCGCCTGTCAATCGACAGTTTCCCCCCCCCTCTCGGTCTCTCTCCGCGCCGACCCAGCCACCCCTTCATTCCCTCGTGGATGGCTCGCTCCAACTTCGCAGCTTCGGCAATCAACAGGGATTCACCGCCGGCACCGCCCTCACCGGTCAGACCGACCGCGTGAGCTACCGCCTCGCTGGCCAATACGTGAAGCTCGGCGACTACACCTCCGGCGATGGCCGCACCGTCGACGCCGATCATGAGGGCTGGGGCGAGAGTGCGGCCATTCGGACCCACCTCTCCGAGCATCAATCCGTCGAAGTCGCCCTGCATCACTACCATCAGGCTCTCGATCGCAACATCTCCCTGCCCTTCGATACCGTCGATACCGACTTCTACGCTGCCACCCTCAACTACACCTGGTCGGCCGAAAACCACCATCTGTATTGGAGATCCGGCTACACTGAAACCCACCCTCGACTCTCGACCACCGCCCGCCCCGACGACGACGACGATGATCCGACACCCACTCCCGCTCCTCCCGCCGGCGGCGGCGGACCCGGCGGACCAGGAGGGCCCGGCGGCGGCGGATCGGGCAATCCCCCTCCGGCACGTCCCGTCGACACCGACCTCCGCGGCGACACCATCGCCTATTCCGGCGGCCTCTCGTGGCAAACCACTTGGTCATCCGAATTGATCTCCCTTCTCGGCGTCGACGCCACTTGGTCCCGTCGCAACGCCTCTCGCGAACGCCTTCTCTCCGACAACAGTGTCAACATCGATCACCTGTGGCCCGACGTGCGCACTCGCGACCTTGGCTTATTCGGTGAGCTCACCTGGAACCGCGAGGCCAACCACGTGCGCTTCGGTGCGCGGATCGACCGGGTGGATCGTGAAGCCCGCGCCGCCGACGGGCTCATCATCGGAATCCCCGGTGCCCGCGGCGCGACTATTCGGCAAAATTACATCGCCTTCAATGGACCTGCCGCCGGCGAGACCACTCGCAATCACACCGTCGGCGCGGTCAATTTCACCTACGAGCACGACCTCTCCACCAAACTCACTGCACGCCTCGGCTTAGGTCTCACGCGCATGGCCCCAACTGAGAGTGAGTCCTATCGCTCCTTCCTCAGCAATCCTCTCGGAGTAGGTGATCTCGGCAACCCCGCTCTCGACCCCGAAACCAAACGCGAAATCGAAGCCGGCCTCCAATACTCGAGCGACCAACTGCAATTTACCGGCCAGATTTTCTACGCCGCCATTGATGACTACATTCAACGCACCCTCATTCTCACCACCCCTTCCACCATCTTCAGTTTCCGCAACTCCGATGCGGCTTACTACGGTGCCGAAGCCGCGCTCGTCGTCACGCCCACCGCCACTCCGGGCCTGAGCTTCAACGCCTCCGCCTCTACGGTGCAAGGCTACGATCGCAACACTCGGATCGACCAAGCCGGCCTGCCACCCTGGCAAACTCGTGCTGCCGTTCGCTACCATCATGCGATTAAAAACAATCCCTATTGGATCGAGCTCAACACTGCCTACACCGCGGCCAAAACCAACCCCAACCCCAACGAAGCCACGATCTTCCGCGACACCGCCAGTTACACCATAATCGGGCTCCGTCTCGGCACGCGCCTTCACCAACGCCTCACCCTCGAAGCCTCGGTAGAGAACCTGTTCGACGTCACCTACTACAACTACCTCACCGCCGCCGCCGCCACCGGCCCCAGCGGCCCGCCCGGCAGCCCCCCCGTCGTCGCGGCCCCCGGGACCCTCGCGCCCGGCGACAGCGTCCCCGGCGTAGGCCGCAGTTTCAACCTCAGCGCCCGCTGGCAATTTTGATCAAATCGCACCG
>CAXBOL010000371.1:0-5473 GCA_963977295.1 uncultured Opitutaceae bacterium | reverse complement strand
TACTTTTTCAAGAACGATTGCGCCGGGCCCAAAAAATCGCCCTCGGTCTCGCCACCGCCGGAGTGGTGGTCATGGTCTGGCAAGTGGGGCGACTGCCATGGATTGCCCTCGGTCTGGCTGGCACTTGGGCAGCCTATGGTCTCGTCCACAAACGTTCTCAAGCGGGTCCCCTGACCGGGCTTGCTCTCGAAACCTCCTTTGCCGCGCCCTTTGCCCTCGGTTATCTGATTTGGCTTGGTTGGGCGGGTCAGGCGCACTTCGGGGCCAGCGGCCCCGGCCCCACCCTCTTGCTCATGGGCACCGGGATCATCAGTATGGTGCCACTCACGCTGTTTTCGCTCGGGGCTCGACGGCTTCGGTTCACCACGCTGGGACTGCTGCAATACATCGCCCCCACCTGCCAGTTCCTTATCGGCTGGTTACTTTACCACGAGCCCTTTGACGCCGAGCGTGCGGGTGCCTTCGGCCTCATTTGGCTGGGGCTTGCTCTCTACACGTTTGACGCGATCCGAAGAGAGCGATCCTCACCCCGAAAGCCTACTGCCCCGGTAGGGAGCGCGGCTTGATGTCTATTAACTCGACCTCGAATACCAACGTCGCAGCCCGAGGAATATCCGGTGAGCGGCCCCGAGTCCCGTATCCAAGTTCATAGGGCACGATCAAGAGGCGTTTTTCACCTTTGCGCATGCCGAGCAAACCGTATTCCCAGCCCTTGATGACCTTGCCTCGATCAAGCTGGAAGGTGAACGGCTTGGTGGGATCTTTGGCGGAATCAAACACCGTGCCGTCGAGCAGCGATCCGGTGTAAAGCACGCTCACCATCTCCCCGCGTTCCGGTTTTGGGCCGTTGCTCGGAGTGATCAACTGGGTCCACAGCCCCGTCGAGAGTCGTTCTGCATTCGGCCATTTTTCCAGCACGATTTCCAAGTCTCGGGGCGATAGTAATTCCCGCTGAGCCTGGGCCCCCCAGGGCAGAATTGCGGACAGTGCTAACAGAAATAAAATACGACGCATTCCCTACCCTAGGACACTTATGCCGAAGGGCGAAAGCTCGATTTCACGCAACCTCTCACTCCGACCTCCGTCACGGTGGGGTGCTTTGCCAGTGCAGCCAAGGCTTGTCCCAGCAGAGTTATGCCTGGCTCCCGACGATGCCAGGTGGAAGCGCCCGAAGGATGCGGCAAAGGTAAGCAGTCGAACAAGTGGCCCGCATAATCGAGGGCAAATGAGCGACCGATCACCTCGACCAACGGGCCTTCCGGCAAGAACTGACCGATGGCAAGTTTGCCCACCGGCAACACCAAGCTTGGCCGCAACAACTCAAACTCTCGATCCAGCCAGCCCCGACAGGTTTCGATCTCAGCAAGGTCCGGGACCCGATCCCCTCCGCTGGCTTTCTTGCCCGGAAAACACCGACACACCGCGGCAAAATAGACGCGGTCCCGCACTTCGTCTTCTGACCACCCCAAGGCTTGATCGAACCATTTAAACAACGTCTTCCCTGCCGTCCACGCAAACGGTCTCCCCAAATTAGGTTCCTTATCACCCGGCGCCTGCCCCACCAAGAGAATGCGACTTGCCACCGGTCGCCCCACGACCGCTGGACGGTGCATGCCGGGGCACTTTTCACAACTTTTGATCCGAGCGAGATGCGCGCTGACGGCGACAAGGGACGGGGCTGAGGCGGACGGCTTCGACATCACCACCCACCCAACGTCGACACGCCCTCGGTTGCAGCCCAAAAAAAACGGAGCCCGCGAGGACTCCGTTGGAAATAAGCTGAATGGTTACAGCAGCCGAAGGGCCGGATTAGTAGCGGTCGCGACCGCCACCGTATCCGCCGCCGCCACCGCCACGACGATCGCCGCCGCCGCCGCCACGACGGTCGCCGTAGCCACCGCCGCCACCACCGCCGCCGCCGAATCCACCGCCACGAGGACGATCTTCCTTCGGACGAGCTTCGTTGACCGTGAGAGCACGACCACCGACGTCTTTACCGTTGAGGCCTTCAGCCGCCTTTTTAGCTTCTTCTGGAGTCGCCATGGTGACGAACGCGAAACCGCGAGGGCGGCCGGTCATCTTGTCCATAGCTACATAGATGTCGGTGACATCGCCATAAGCGGCGAAAGCGTCACGCAGTTCATCTTCACTGGTCTTGAAGGACATGTTGCCCACGTATAGTTTGGAATTACTCATTTGATGATTTTCGTAGATACCTCGTCTGCCTGCAGTCCGTTCCCGACCATCGGGTTTCAAATCATCACTCGAGCCTTAACCTAACTGACGATCCACCAGTTCCTGTTGCCTAACGTATTTCCAACGAACGCCCCGAGCACAGACGGACCAAAACTAAACGCAACAACAATCGCGAGGCACCTCATGTGCCTTTTTTACCTCTGAAACAGTTCCCTAAGTCGCGACTTATACCGAGGTCTTTTGAGAAATAGACTTTAGCGCACCGTGTGCTGAGGTGGGGCGTGACCGCTGGGCGCGCCGCAGGCTGAGGGTCGATGAAGCCAGTGTCAGCGGCAAGGATGGCGAAGCGTTGCAGGATTCACGTGGGGGGACAGATGCGGACGGCCCAGCGGTCCGTCCCTCCCTTTGGTAGTCCAAATCATTCAAGACGTTTGTCTTAGCAGGCAGCGACATCGTTCAACGCTCCAGCCAAACATCCTGCATCGGGTGAATATCGAGTAGGGTCGGATGCCACCCTTTGACCTCTGGTGAGAGGAGATACACATTGGAATAACTGTAGAGAGGAATCACCGGAACCTCGGCCCCCAAAATCGATTCCATCTCCGCAAAGTGCGCGTTGCGGCGCGTCGGGTCCGGCTCAGCTTGCGCCAATTGCACCAACTCGTCGTAACGCAAATTTGACCAACCGGTGCGATTGTTGCCCCCATCCGTCACCATCATGTCGAGAAAGGTCATCGGGTCCACGTAATCGCCAATCCAAGCACTCCAGGCGATATCGTAGGTTCGATTGATCATCGAATCCAGGTAAACCTTCCACTCCTGATTATAGAGGCGCACATCGATGCCTAGCGCCTCGCGAATCATCGCCTGAAGCGCTTCACACACCACCCGCCCAGAGTCGGAGCTTGGATAAAGGATCTCCACCGGAGGCAAACCCTGCCCTCCCGGAAATCCCGCCTCGGCGAGTAATGCCTGCGCCTCCGCCACATTATCATGGAAGTTCTCCGGCGGCGCGAACCCCGGCATTGACGGCGAAAAACTATAATGCGCGAACTTCGTCCCCCGGAAGATTTCCCTGGCCAGCCCCTCGCGATCGATCGATAGCGCGATCGCCCGCCGCACGCGCGGATCCGCCAACTGCGGTTTTTCGACATTCACGCGAAAATACCCGGTGGCTAGATACGGATCGATCCGGAGCACGTCGCGACCGGTTTCCCGGTAAGTATCGATTTTATTGAGCGGGAGAGCGTTAGTCGCGTCGAGTTGCCCCGTCCGAAACATCCGCTCCGCCGCGTCCGTGTTTTCGATAGGGTAAAACCGCACTCCGTCCAATTTCACCGTCGCCGCGCCCCAATACGTGGGACTCCGTTTGACCAAGATATGTTGATTCGGCTTCCACTCTGTCAGCACAAACGGCCCGTTGCCCACGTAGTTTTCCGGCCGGGTCCAACGGGACCCTTTGCGGTCCAGACCGCCAAATTTCTCCACCGTGGGCAGATGCACCGGATGCCAACTGTAGTGCGTCATCAAGTTCAACAGGTAGCTCGTCGGATTACGCAGGGTAATCTGGATGGTGCGCGCATCTAGCGCCTTGAATCCGGTTTGGGCAAAATCGGTGAGCTCGCCTTTCGCATAGGCTTCAGCGCCCACCACCATGAATAAATTGTAGGCGTATTCAGACGCCAAAGACGGGGTCAGTATCCGGCGCCACGATCCCACGAAATCCTGCGCGGTCACTTGATCGCCGTTCGACCATTTGGCTTCGGGTCGGAGCTCGAAAGTGTAGACCAAGCCGTCCGCCGAAATTTCCCACGATTCGGCTTGGCCGGGTTTTGGCTCCAAGGTTTTCGGATCGGGAATCACCAAGCCCTCGATCAGGGTGCGGATGATATTACTCTCCGGTCGCCCGGTCACCGTTTGCGGGTCAAGATCCGCCGGTTCCGTGCCGTTGGCAATGTGCAGGACATTGCCCTTATCTCCCGACGGATTATCGCCCGACTTGGCACACCCTGACCACGCTGCCACCAACGTCGCGACCGCCACGTTTAACCAAGTTCCGGTGAGATACTTTTTCATAAAATCGAAAACGTTTTCAAATGCTATATTTACGACGAACTTCGTCAGGAATTCGCGTCGCTCGGTTTGTTTTCAAATCCACTAACGCGTAGTCGCAATAGCCGTCACACGATCGCTTGCGCGTCGGCAGCCGATCAATCTCAAACGCGACTTGGCACCCGGTATCGTGCCAATCCGAAATCCAACACCGCACCACCATGCGGTCACCCATGCCCAACGGTCGCTTATAGTTTACTTTCGAGGACGTCATGAACCAGCCCAACCCCATCGCCGCAAAGTCGCCCATCGACATGCCATAATCGCGCTCCATCTGAACGAAGCGTGCCGCCAGCACGTAATCAAGATACCGCGTGCTGTGCACATGCTGATACAGATCGATATCGTCGGGCCTCACGTCCAATTCCGTTTCGAAGCGCGAAAAAATATTCACCGGTTCACTCATAGATTTTTTTTAATCCATCCAACAATCGGCGGTCCCGTTTGGTCGGTCGGCCCGCCCCGCGCTCCCGCATCAACCCTTGCTCCGCTCGGATTTCCTTCATCCGGGCCACCTCTTCGGGTGGCGTCTGATCCTCGCAAAAATCGGCCACCAGTTTCGACCCAACCCGAGACGTCGGCAGCCCCGACACGCGCAAAACCCGACGCAGTCCCGTTTCGCGCACGGTCACCACGTCACCAGCTCGCAACAGTCGAGCCGGTTTGGCCTCGATCTCTCCCACCTCAACCCGCCCCAACCGACACGCTTCCGTGGCGAGCGATCGGGTCTTGAACCGCCGCACCGCCCACAACCACTTATCGAGGCGGCAAGATTCATCAGGCGTTTGAGCAGTAGCAGTCACGGATTGAGCAGGCAGGGAAACCATGAACCAAGCACTGCCGACTCATTTGATCAAACCAAACACGGCGCGAGTGAGCCAAAACGATGATTCGTCGAGGATTACACTGGAAACGCACGCATCCCCGACGTCTAAACATATGGGCTGGGTTTATACCCCGACTTAAAACCGTCACTCCTCAGCAGGTCGGGATGTAAACCCCCTCCTACATTGGCCAGATGGGATCCCGGACAAATAATGTGCTAACCCACACCGGAAGAAGAAAGTCCAAGAAATCCTTGGTCTTAAACGCCCAACCCCGAACCCATTTCCCGGGCCACCCAACGATCGAGCAGGCGTTTTTCGTATTTTAGCGGGTCGCTGTC
>CAXBOL010000370.1:0-5479 GCA_963977295.1 uncultured Opitutaceae bacterium | reverse complement strand
TTTATGCGCCAGGAACGAATGGTGTTCAGGTTCTAGATACAAGAGATGGCTCGGTGGTGGCCGACTGGTCCACGGCACGGTGGTTGGGAGGGAAAGTGCAGGCGGGATACGTGGGCATCCTTCCGAATGGACAGGCAGCGACGGTGGTGGACCGACAAACCGGCCAACCCCTGCAGGTGGGCGATCGGCAGACGACCGAAGTCTCGAATGTGGCGGCTTCACCCGATGGCGGAACTTTGATCTACGGTCGCAACGATGGGTCGGTTTGGCGGCTGCAGCCGGCTGCGGATGACGTGCAGTTGGAGTTGAAGCCGGCCCGACGTTGGGCCTTCAATGTCGATGAAACCGGTGAGTCGTTTTGTTACACGACCCAGAGTTTCAGATTGGTCAGCTGGAGCTTAACCGGGGGGGGCGTGAATTGGATTATCAAAATGCCGACTTTGGTGGCGGATTTGACCAGAATTCGAAAACACAATCTATTGGTGGTCGCCGTAACCAATGGTGAGCTCTGTGTGGTTGACAGTGACACGGGTGCCGTTGTGCGGACGATTGTGTCGGGTTCGTCGTCCGCTTTACACGTCTCGATTAACGAGCAAGTTCAGCGGGTCTTTGTGGGTGGAAACGACGGTCGGATTCACGTGTATGATTCCAACGACTGGTTACATTTGACGACATTTCGCCTAGACCAGAGAGACCCCATTTGGTCAGTCAAAACCACCACAGACGGGTCGAGACTCGTGGCTCTGACTCAGAACGGCACCATTTATGTAGTGGCGGAAAAAGGAGAATAGAAGGAAGAGGTTCCGAACGGTGAAATGGGGGGATGAGACTGTCTCGGTCTGACTCACTCATTGATGACTCGGGTGTCGGAATGGGAAAACCACTAGGGTTCTTCAACTCCCCCTGGCGGCGAAGGTGGAGGCACGTCAACGAGGGAAGACTTCGCGCTAAGTCCCGAAAACGACGACAGTCCCATGTCCAGCGATGGGGTGTTGGGACTAGCGGTATAACTCCCATGCATGGGGCGCTCGCCGTTTAGGCGAAGCACAAACGAATAGGTGCCGCTCTTTAAATTTCGCACGTAGGCCGTATTCTCTGTGGAATTTGAATTCGGCCCGGGCCCCCCGAGCGTGAACGGCATGGTGCCTTCAACGAGCAAACTTTTGTTCGAGCCAGTGCCAGCAATCCAAGTGGGATAGCGCGGCAGATAGAATTCAACGCCAGCGTCCGCATCAGTGATCGTGAGGTTGTGCCGATAGCCTTGGGCGCCGATATTGTATAGGCTGATGACGCGATTGGTTTCGGACAGTCCCTTGGGCACTCGGATCGTCACCGTGTAGTCCCAGCCGATGACGGTTGATCCTTGGGTGAGCGCTTGCAGGAGGCTGAAAGTGACCTTGAGTGGTTGGGTGGAGTCGGATCCGACGATGTCGTAGGTCATCGTGGTGGTGAAGTCACGAGTCAGCAGACGGGCATGGTCGGGAGCGGCAACGAGGCAAGGGGCGAACGTAGCCAAAGCTGCCACGAGGATCAGAGGGATTAGGAGATTTTTCATGATAGGGAGGGAATTGAAACGGAGTAGTTGGCTAGTTTCGGCTATGGGATCCTACGGAGACGGGCTGAGATTCAGGTGAATCGGAACGGCATGGCGAAAGGCGCGCGGATGCATGGGTCGACGAGCAAGCGGGAGCGATGTCCGAAGCTGCTGCTGTCCTCGCTCAAGCAGGGCGGGGAGTTGATCGTAGATGAAAGACGGATCGAAGGATTCGGCATCGTCGAAACTGCGATCCCGCCAGAGCCGGTGGGCTCGTTTGGCGGCGGCGATAGCCTGAGCCCACTCACCGGACTCACTCCACCGCCAACTGCTCAGCCAAGCCAGATGGCAGTGATGAGGGAATTTTCGCGACGCAATCGCAGCCAAATCCGCATGCGCTGACCCCGGCGGCAGCGCACTTGCCGGGGCCAGGAGCGCGAGTTCCAACAGGGTGACCAAGTGATCATCCTGGGCGGGAACCGAAGTCGCCCAATCGGCGAGGCTCAAGGTGTCGACAAGGTCGTCGCACCAATGCCGAAGCGCTAAAGCCCGGCGACATTTGATGGCTTCAATCCGATCAAGTAGGTTGTCGGATTGAGCGGCCAAGAGTAGCTCCAACAGTTCGAGTTTCCTTTGTAACTTGGTGGTGCGGTAGGCCGGAAGGGCGTGCCATTTTCGCACCTTGATTTCGGGGTGAATCATTGAGTGGACCGGCGCCTTGACCCATCGGCAAAGCGGGAACACGGCGTGGCGGTGCAGGAGGCGAATAGTGGCGTGTTCACCAAATTCTCGGTGGGCCTCGTCACAGACCCAGACCGCGAGTTTTGTCGCGCGAGTTTCGCGGATGGTGTTGCGGAGGCAGGGTCCGTTGCGGGATTCCAGCGTTTCGTCGCCGGCCATAAAAAAGAGCCAGTCTCCGGTGGCAGCTGCGATGGCGGCTTGGCGGGCGCCCGTCGCATCAGTTTGCCATGGCTCGATGACCACACGGGCTCCGGCGGCTTGAGCGTTGGCGATGGTGTCGTCCGTGGATCCTCCGTCGATCAGCACCACCTCGTCCACTTGATCGCGCAGTGAGTTGATGGCCCGGGCAATGACTGAAGCGTCATTGAGGGCGAACAGGCACGCCGACAAACGCGGATTCGTTATGTCGGGTTTCCGGCCCAGGGTGGAAAGGTTTTGGAATGAAAAAAAGTGACGCACGTTACCGGGGGGAACGGGCGCCAAGGTCTCATCCTGACAAAAAACGTATTATTTTTTAAATTTTTTCCACCAGCCAAGGCCGACGGTCGCTTACCCTGAGTGAGTCAGCGCCTCGCGGGCGGCGACGACCAACGGAGAATCCGGCACTTCCGCGATGGGACCTTCGACTGCGAGTTTTTCGCAACGATCCGCCAACGTGAGGTGGGCCAAGGCCGCGGCGGGGCCGGAGGCAGGATCGGCCAGGACAGCCGGAAGGGGAGCAAGTTGCTTGGTGGGCAGAACCGACTTGGTGGCTAAAAACGTGGAAAGAGAGGCCCCAAGTGAATCGATCCAAGCGGTGGCGGACGCAGGAGGGGAGTAGTCGAGTCCGTCCGTTTTTTTCCATTCGAAGAATACGCGAATCTGCTGGTGGAGTTTGGCTAGTTCGGCATCGGCAGTGCTGGGCGTCCAGGTGGCTTCGAAGCTCTTGCGTTCGCGGAAGCCCTTGATCTCCCACAGGCGCAGCACGAGCGTGAAGTCGCCGTCTTGCTCGCGGAGCGCACCGGTGATCACGTAGTCAATCGGCGCGCCGCTCGAATCGATGACTTGGCGGATGTTGTCGGTTGTCCACTCATACGGGAAGAGAGCGTAGTGGGCCTGATCTTTGAGCCCGACGGCGGCGAGCGTGGTATACTGGGCCGAAAAATAGAGGGTTTCAGCCAGCCAGAGAGGAAATCCGCGGGTGAAACGGCCGAGGGAGTCTTCGGGTTTCGTGGCGAGTTTGTCGGTTTCGGGAATTCCGATGAGCGCGAGTTGTCCGATGGCGATGCGTTTGATGCGATCCGGTTTGTTCGGGAGCACGCCAGGCACATTTTCGATGCCGTAGGCCCAGATGGGTTTGCTGATGGAGACGAGACTAATGGAGGCGGCGGGAGTTTTGGGCCCGCTGGCCGAGCGGGCGGTCGCCATGAGTTCGCCGATTGCGTTGGAGAAACCCCAGAGGCGTTCTTCGAGTTCGGGTTTTTTGAGATCGAACAGCAAATCCAACACGTGCTGGGCTGCCTCGGGATTGCGCAAGGCGAGATAGGCTTGGAGGAGGTTGATTCCGGTCGCGGGACCATGGCGCTCGGCGTCGTAGCGTTGGGCGATTAGTTCGACGATGGCCGCCACGTGGCCGGTCGCACCGAGGTCGCCGGAAATGCGCACCAGCACATCGGGACGATCACCGGCGGTGGAGCTCAGGATCTCTTCGTAGATGACCTTGGCGTCGTCGATGTTGCGCACTTCCAGCAGTTCCAACGCCGCGGCGAGTTTGGGCGCGACGGGCCCGATATCGATCGGGGTGGACTCTTCGATCGGCATGATTGGATCAGTTTCGAGGGGAGGCGTTGGCGCCGGGGAAGGCGCGGGCCCGGGTTGCGCTCCGGAGCCATTGACGGCCCGAGCTGGAGGTTTGCCGGAGGAAGACTTACCGAGGAGGCGATCGAAAAAACCCATGAGCACGTTCAAAAGGGCGGTTTGGCCGATGGCGAGTGGTTTCCCATGCGGTTTGGCTTAGAAATGGGATACTGCAGTGTGGAATCGAATGAGGATTCGAATGTTTAGCCGCTTCTCGGGAGGCTCGGGCGCAGGGGGTAACACCCCATATCGGCCGGGGGGCGTTTCGTTCATAGTCTCAGAAATATAACCGGTGACCAACTCCTGGTCTGCCGTCGTTGGGCCCTTTACGTCCTGTTTTCCCATGAAATTTAATCCTCGTTACTTTGCCATCGCCGCCCTCGTTGCTGCGGCGATTTCCGGCCCCGTTTCGGCGCAAGCCCCGGCGGTCACCAAACTTGCCCCCGTTGTCGTCGAAGCCCCCAAGGCCGAAGTGGGGCCAGAGAAAATCGCCATCCCCATGCAATACGTTGAGATCCGGAATTTTCAAGATGAGCGCCTCGGCCAGGTGCAGGATCTGGGTATCTCGCTAGTTAACGGACGCATCGTTGAAGTGCTAGTGGTCAGTGACAATTCGCTGGGGGGCGACCAAAAGATCGTTGCGGTGCCACCCCTTGCCCTGTTGCCCGATGCAATCAATCAAGTTTACCGCATCAACATCAGCACGCAGCGTTTCAGAACCGCGGCTGCGGTCGACCTCTCAAAATGGGTTGAGTCGGGCCGAAGTGATCGCGTTGCCGCGGCTTATCGCTTGTTTGGCCAAGAGGTCTTCTTTCTCGAAGAAGGCCAACCCACCAGTAAGACCGACAGCCGTCCCAAGGTCGCGCTTGGTTATGTCGAGTTGAGCAGTCGGATGCTGGATCTGCCCATTACGAACATGCAGGATGAGAAGTTGGGTAAAGTCTGGTCTCTGACTCTGGATATTCCCAGTGGCCGGATTCTGAGCGTGGTCGTGGTTTCGCAGGGCAATTTTAATATCAGGAACCTGGTTCCGGCCATGGCGCTCCACTTCAACCCCACTCGGGATGGATTGGTCCTGAACGATACCCCGGCGGAACTCCAAAATGAGCCCCGATACATTTTTACGGCCGCTGCCTATGGTCAGGATGCTTACTCCCGGGAGGAAGTTTACCGCGGACCCCGCACTTCGGAAACTTTGGCGCAAGGCAGCAGTTATCGTGACGTCGATCAAACCGTGCGAATCAACCGGGAAATCCGTAACACCGGAATCGATTGTCGGGGTATCGAGGTCGGCACCCTCAATGATCGCGTCACTTTGCGGGGCACGGTCGCCACCGCTGAAGACAAGCGCCGTATTGGCGAATCCGC
>CAXBOL010000369.1:0-5484 GCA_963977295.1 uncultured Opitutaceae bacterium | reverse complement strand
TTCTTCGAACGCGAAGCCGCCAAGCCCAATCCATCGACCTTTGTGGCCATCGTCACCGATGTGCGTCCGCACGGCTTGTTCATCGAACTCGAGCAGTCCATGACTTTCGGCTTCCTCCCGGCGAACGCCCTCGGGCCCGATTTCTTCAACCCGTCCAACGACGGCAGCGCCCTGGTCGGTCGCAAAACTAAACAACGCTTCGGCTTAAACGATCGCATCAACGTGGTCGTCGCCAAGGTCGACCGCGTGAAGCGCATGATCGACTTCAAGCGCGCGGACGACGACGGGGCGCCCGTCACGACGACTCGCGATCTCGACGACACTCCCCGGCGCCCTCTGCGACCTGGGCGCACCACCGCGGTGGGAGGAGGACCGAAGCCCCGCAAAGCCAAGCCCAAGGGTAAAAACTCCGGCCCTCGCCGCCGTCGGTAAGGGGGGGGCGGCGGCATTTCGCCTATTTCATTGGATCCGCAGCACGCTTTTCGGTCAGAAGCCCCGAGCATCTGGCGTCAAAGCCAGATGCTATCGCGGAATCTCCGCCGTGCCACGGAACGGCCCCCCGTTCCCCCTGTTGCTATAATTTGATTCCAAGTGGGCAATTTAGTCTCGTTAGCACCGATTAGCTTTGAATTCCTTACTCTCCTGCTACCGGTAATCCTCCCGGCCACCAACTCTGCCCCATCAAATGAAGCAAATACTGAAGTCCCTCACCAAAGTTTCGGGTAAGGAAATCATTTCGTCGGAGTTGGCGTTTGCTACCGGCAAAACCGATCGAGACCACGTCATGGCCTTGATTACTCAACTTCGACCTCGGAGGACGCAAAGGCCACTGATTCGCTTGGGGCCTGCTACGGATGGAGGCTATTTGGTTCCTGATGACCTTTCGGGTATTCTGGCCGTTTTTTCGCCAGGGGTGAGTTCTGAATCAGGATTCGAGAAAGACTGTGCGGAACGGAGCATGGACGTGTTCATGGCCGACAAGTCCGTGGATGAACCGGCTGAATCGCACCCAAGGTTTCATTTTACCAAAAAATTTGTGGGAGCTCTCGATGACGATAGCTTCATGACTCTGGACGAATGGACTGCAGACTCGCTTTCAGAATCGTCTGAAGGCGATTTGATGCTACAAATGGACATCGAGGGCAGCGAATATGAGTCGCTCCTGTCCGTTTCGACCAAACTCCTCTGCCGCTATAGAATTCTCGTCGTCGAGTTTCACCAGCTGAACGAACTTTGGAACCGACCCTTTTTTAACCTCGCGTCCCGGGTTTTCACCAAACTGTTGCAGAATCACACCTGTGTGCACATTCACCCCAATAACGAGGGAGGCGCTTACTCCAGAGAACAGATAGAAATCCCTCGAGCGGCCGAATTCACCTTCCTCCGCAATGATCGGGGTCTGGCAGCCGACTACGTTTCAGAACTACCGCATCCATTGGATCGGGACAACACAGCCAACCCACCGTTGCTGCTTCAACCATACTGGCACGGTTGAACTACACCGTCTGGTGGACGTGCCTGCGAGGCCGATAAAAGTTAATTTCGAGCTCGTCGAAATTGCATAAGCTCTCGTCGGCCAACTTGCGATCTGGGCCTCAATCCCAGCGTAAAACGACCTCAGCCCCATTGATCCCCAAAAGGCACAGCGCCTCAAACAGCTGCTCGCCCGCGGGGAATCAAACGTCACCTCACGCCGCCGATTCCTTTTTGACCCGGCGCGAGCTCCCCACTCGACGACAAAACCAAGAGATCCGGTCGCAATCCTTCTGACTCTTCCCTCAAGGGCCACCCAGCGATCGCCTATTTTTGACCAATTTTTGCGGTGATTACTTTGCGTTCTTCGTAATTTGTCCCACTCTGCTCCGGGTATGAGTCTCGTGCATTTCGACTTCCCCGCCACCTTCCGAACGCTCTACCAAAAGGGCTTTAAACTTTATCAGGAAGGGCAACGAGGAGCAGGTAGTTTTTTCGACGCTCACGAGACTGCGTGGCTCTCCGCCAACGGCATCACCACCCAGCACATGTATGACTATGCCGAGGACGATGTGTCGGACGGCGCCCCGGGCTTCGGGAACGCCCTGACCATCGAGACCGTGCGCCGAGACTATTTTCTGTCCGTGCAAAATGGGGTGCCCTCGTCCACCGTGCTCGATCCGTCAACCCTTCCGGCGAAGTCCGACGAGATCTCAGGCATTCGCTGGCTCCCCCGGATCATTCCCAAGGCCAAAGCGAAACTCCGGGGTGAGATGCCCCCGAGCATGATGTATAGCTGCGGCGGGGACAGAAATTTCTTTCTCACCAATAACATCATGCCCGCCGAATTCCTCACCTTGGTTTGGCGTCACCTCGACAACGACGACGCCATCGTCGCCTGGGTCAAAGCCCGCACCCAATCCTAGTCCGCACCGCTCCTATGAGTTCACCAGCATTAAACCACAGATGAACACCGATAGACGCAGATTCAATCCCCACTCCACCGAGTAATTCTCAAACTTTTGATCGACGTGCCTTTCGGATTCCATCGCGTAACGGTAGTAAAGCCATCTGTGTTGATCTGTGGTTAAAAAAAACAAACCAGTCCGTCCTGCCACTCCGCCACATACTGATTTTGAAAACCACAGATGAACACAGATTCAATCCCCACTCCCCCGAGTGATTCTAAAACTTTTGATCGAAGTGCCTCTTAGGTTCCATCGCGTAACGGTAGTGAAGCCATCTGTGTTAATCTGTGGTTAAAACCACTAACCAGTCCGTCCTGCCACTCCGCCGCATTTCTCACCTCGCTTACCTGACTCCACCTAACCCATCCCGACCTCCCATGCCTAAGTATACCCTCAAAATTAATGGCGAATCCCGCGCCGTCGAAGCTGCCGCCGATACGCCTCTCCTTTGGATCCTCCGCGATCACCTCAATCTCGTCGGCACCAAATACGGCTGTGGCATGGGGCTTTGCGGAGCCTGCACCGTTCATCTCAATGGCGAGCCCGTGCGCTCCTGCCAACTTCCTGTCGCCGTGCTTGGCGCCCAGGCCATCACCACTATCGAGGGACTCGATCCCGCCGGCGCTGCCCCGGTGCAACAGGCGTGGGATGAGGTCGACGTGCCGCAGTGCGGCTATTGCCAATCCGGACAGATCATGAGCGCCGCCGCGCTACTTGCCAAAACTCCTCACCCCTCCGACGCCGATATCGACGCCGCCATGGCGGGTAATCTCTGTCGCTGCGGCACTTACGCCCGGATCCGCGATGCCGTGCATCTCGCCGCTGCCAAAACCGCCCACGCCTAACCGGAGCCCTCGCCATGAAAACAGAAATCGCCTCCATCCCAGCTCCCTCCTTCAGCCGTCGGGGATTCATCAAACTCTCCGGCCTCGCCTACTCCGGTCTCAGCCTCGGTCTGATGCTACCCGGTCGCGCCGCTGCCGCAGAAAACAATCCGGCCTTCCCGTCGCCCGACGCCGACGAGTTTGCCCCCAACTTTCACCTCCGTATCGCGCGCGATGGAGCGGTCTCCATTGTGTCGCAGAACCCCGAGTGTGGCCAAGGCGTTAAAACTGCCCTACCCATGCTCATCGCCGAAGAGCTCGAAGTCGAATGGGCTTCGGTAAAGATCGTGCAAGCTGGCTTCGACGAACGTTACCAGCGCCAAGTTGCTGGGGGATCGGGTGCAACTCCGGCCGTTTTCCTCCCCTTTCGCACCTTGGGTGCCACCGCCCGCACCATGCTCGTCGCCGCCGCCGCACAATCGTGGGGCGTGTCCTCCAGTGACTGCTACGCCAAGGCCAACGCCGTGCACCATCGCCCCTCCGGCCGGTCGCTCGGTTACGGTGAACTCGTCGCCACCGCCTCGAAATTACCCGTGCCGGCCGAGTCCGAAGTCACGCTCAAGGATCCCAAAGATTTTTCCATTCTGGGCCGTCGTATCCCTGGCGTAGACAATCCCGCGCTCTTCACGGGCAAGGCCCTGTTTGGTATCGACCAAGTCGTCCCCGGTATGGAACACGCCACTTACGTCGCGTGCCCGTCTTTCGGAGGGAAGGTCAGATCGTCCAATCTTGAGCTGATCAAGACCATGCCCGGCGTCACCGATGCGTTCGTCATCGAGGGCGGCGCGGCGCTTGACGAGTTGGTGCCCGGCGTCGCGATCCTTGGTATCGACACGTGGTCCGTGCTCAAAGCGGCCAAATCACTCTACGTCGACTGGGATATTCCAGCCTCCGTCACGTCCCAAAACACGGAAGACTTCTACGCTCGCGCCGAAAAGATTTCTGCGAGCGAACCGCAATCCAACCTACGCGCGGATGGCGACGTCAGTGAAGCGTTTCTCAATGCTCCCCATACGCTGGATGCGTATTACACTTACCCCTACGCCTCGCACGCCAACCTCGAACCGCAAAACTGCACGGCCCACGTCACGGCCGATCGGGCCGAAATTTGGGCCCCAACCCAGCTCCCCAGCTGGGGTCGCGATCTCATCGCCACCCACTGCGGCATCGCGAAGGAAAACATCTTCATTCACATGACCCGCATCGGCGGCGGCTTTGGCTGACGGCTGATCAGTGATTGGATGGTGCAGGCCGCCGCAATTTCGCAAAAAGCCGGCAAGCCCGTTAAAATGACCTGGAGTCGTGAGCAAGACATGCAGCACGACATGTATAAAGCCGCTGGCTGGCATCGCCTCCGCGGCGCCGTTGACGGCAAGGGCAACCTGGTCGCGTGGCAGGACCATTTTGTGACTCCCGGCGTGCAAAGCGCCGACGAACCCGGCCGTGGGGCGGGGATCAGTCCGGATGAATTCCCCTGTCGTTTCGTGCCCAATTTTAAACTGGATCAAACCGTCCTCAACACCGATGTGCCCTTGGGCTGGTGGCGCGCCCCCGGCTCGTGTTCCCTCGCGTTCGTCACCCAATGTTTCCTCGATGAACTCGCCCACGCCGCGAAGAGCGATCCGCTGCAGTTCAAACTCAACGTGCTCGGCGACAGCGCGCATCCCGGGGCGGGTAAAAACAGCCCCGAATACCACGGTGGCCGCATGTCGGCCGTCGTCGCTCGCGCGGCCAAAATGATCGGCTGGGGCCAGTCATTGCCCAAGGGAGAAGGCCTCGGCGTAGCGTTCCACTTCAGTCATCGCGGCTACGTGGCCATTGCCGCCCACGTCGCGGTGTCCCAGCAAGGGTCCCTCATGGTCAAACGCACCACCGCCGCTGTGGATGTCGGCGAAACGATCATGAACCTCAGCGGCGCCGAGAATCAGGTCGAAGGATCAATCGTCGATGCCTTGAGCACCGCCATGGGCCTTGAAATCACCATCGCCAACGGCGCAGTGCAGCAGAGTAACTTCCACGATTATCCGCTGTTGCGACTCCCCGCGACGCCGAAAATCGAGGTGGAGTTCATCTCCACGCCTTTTCCCACTACCGGGTTGGGCGAACCCGCGTTTCCTCCCCTCGCTCCCGCCGTAGCCAACGCCGTCTTCGCCGCCACC
>CAXBOL010000368.1:0-5489 GCA_963977295.1 uncultured Opitutaceae bacterium | reverse complement strand
CACCGCTCACTCCGAACGTTACAAAAAGTGGAACAGCAAAGCTTGGGTGCGATGGACCGTTTTCATCCTGGCTGGTGGCGGTCTCAAAGACCCCGACTACACTGCTCTCGCGGCTAAAAAAATCGGCAATCCCATTCGCCCCCTCGGAATCGCCTTCGTCATCGTTTCCACCGTTTTTTTGGTTGTGGGCTTCAAGTTCTTCGCCCCGACCATCATCAAAACCGCCCTCCTCAGCGGCTTGGAAAAAGCGAATGGCGCCACCGTCGATTTGGAATCAGCCGATATCAACCTCTCAACGGGTAAGCTTTTCTTGGCCGGGCTGGCCATCGCCGACCCTAACAACCTTTCCACCAATCTCTTCATCGCCAATCGCATTGAAGCAGACATCAGCGGCGCCGACCTCCTGCGCAAACGCTTGGCCATTGATAACCTGGTCGTGGATGGCGCGCGCTTGAATGAAACGCGCCGTGTCGCTGGCCGCATTATTCTAACTCCACCCGAACCCGAGTCCGACTCAGGCTGGGAACTCCCCGATTCCGGTGCGCTGGAAGATTACGTGAACAACGCCAAGGTTTGGCGGGAACGTTTGGCTCAACTCAAAAGTTGGCTCGACCGCCTGAACGGAGCCCCCGCGCAAAACGATGATCCCTCCGCAACTTCCGATTCATGGGACGAACGTCTCAAACGTATCGCCGCTGAACGCGGTTACGCCCAAGTCAACGCCGACCACCTCATCACCGACTCGCCGACGCTGCTCATCAGCAATCTCCTCGCTGACAATGTAAGGGCCGCTTGGTTACCGAATGAGACGCTCTCGATCTCCGCCCAGAATTTGTCCACGCAACCCCGGCTCGTCAGCTCACCCGCTGCGATCACGATCACCTCCAGTCAGAAAACCGTTCACCTCGCCGTCGTGGCCGGTCAGACGACCCAGCTCAAAGCGCACTATCGCGGAATTTCCGCCGACACCATCAGCGCATCCCTGCAACAAGGAGACTCCCCCGCCCCGCTCTCCGGCGGCACCGTTGACGTGGCCTTCGACGGCACCTATTCCTCCACGGCTGGCACCGTTGATTGGCCGCTGAATGTCACCCTTCACGACACCAATCTCACCCTCGCTGGGCGCACGGTCGCGGTGGATCACTTTGAACTCCCTATCGCTATTGCTGGCTCGCTACACAGCCCGCGGATCAAGCTGGGCAGTGACCAGCTTACCCGTCTTGCCAAACAGGCTGGGATGAAGCTGTTGCAGGAAGAGGCCTCCAAAAAGCTCTCCGAAAAAGCCGGCGGGCTCCTCAATGGTCTCCTCGGCGGCAAAAAGGAAAAAAGCGATCCTCCAGAGTAAGGGACCAAAGTTGACTCTCACCACTTTCAAAGCTGCTCCGTCGATATGACGATTCTGAATCTGTCCCGCAGGGCGGGATCTGCGTCCATCTGTGGTTTCCAAAAAATGCAGTGCAGATGGGCATCACTATTCCTCCAAGTGCCCGGAGAACGCGCGGCGAACCTGACGTCGTTTTCCGAACAATAGATAGCGCGCATTTGCGACGGGCAATTTCGACCCGACGCGCTACCCTGTTAACCGTTTAGACCCTGCCCAGCGTAGTGCCCGCTCGTTGTTCATCGCTCTCCACCGCGGCTCCTTCTTCCCATGCCCCTTCGCCCGAAGTTCTTCCCTCTCATAGTAGTCGCCCTCCTATTCGGTGTGACGCTCCGCGCCCAGTCGTGGACCGCCGACAACGGCAACGGCACCTACACCAACCCGCTCTTCTACGACGAGTTCTCCGATCCCGATCTGATCCGCGTTGGCGAGGACTACTACATGACTGGCACGACCATGCACTCCATGCCCGGGCTGCCGATCCTGCACTCCCGCGACTTGGTCAATTGGGACCTACTCACTTACGTTTTCGACACCCTCGATCTCGGACCCGAATACCGCCTCGAAAACGGCGGCGACATCTACGGCAAAGGCATCTGGGCGCCCACCCTGCGCTACCAGGACGGCGTTTTTCACATTTTCTCCAACGTCAATCAACAACAGACCCAGCACTACTTCGCGACCGATCCCGCCGGTCCATGGACCCACGAGCCCATGGACATCTCGCTCCACGACCTCTCCGTGCTCTTCGAGGACGATGGCTCAGCCTGGGTGATCTGGGGCTACCGGGGCATTCGCCTCGCCCGCCTCACCGCTGACTTCAAAAACATCGAACCCGGGACCGAGCGCGTCATCATCGGCCCCGACTCCGGCATCGGCGAAGGCGTTCACTTCTACAAATTCAAAGGCCGCTACTACATCACCAGTTCCAACTACGACCCCGTCGGCACCATGGCCTGCGCGCGCGCCAATCGCATCGAGGGCCCCTACGAAGTCACCACCATCAGCGCGCGCGAAACCCTCGGCACCGGCAACGGGTGGCGCATGGCCGGCATGGGCTGGGGCAAATTCGGTGAGTTCACCCTCCAGCCTCCCCAACCGGCCCAAATGGGCGCCATTCCCATGCACCAAGGCGGCATCGTCGACACCCCGACCGGCGAGTGGTGGGGCTTCTCCATGACCGACCACAATTCCGTCGGTCGCCTCACCGCCCTCTCTCCGGTCACGTGGCACGACGACTGGCCCTACTTCGGCCTGCCCGGCAACCTGCTGCGTTCCCCGCGCACCTGGGTGAAACCCCACACCGGCCACACCTCCCCTCCCCACGCGCCCTACGAGCGCAACGACACCTTCGACGGCCCGGCCTTAGCGAAAGTCTGGCAATGGAACCACGTGCCGGTCAACGACGCCTGGTCCCTCACTGAACGCCCCGGATTCCTGCGCCTGCACGCCCTGCCCTCGCCTGATTTTTGGCACGCGCGCAACACGCTCACCCAACGCGCCATGGGCCCATCGTCGATCGCCACCGCCGTGGTCGACGCCTCAGCCCTCGCGCCCGACGACGTCGGCGGGCTGGCCTTGCTCAACTACCCCTACGCCACCCTCGGCCTGCAACGCACCGCCAACGGGTCACTCACGGTTACGACCTTCAATCAACTCGACAACAGCCGTGCCTCCGTCTCGACCAACGCTCCTCGCCTTTGGTTGCGTGCCTCCTGTGATTTTGATGCGGAAAAGGCCACCTTCAGCTTCAGCACCGACGGCCAATCCTTCACTCCTCTCGGCGACCCGATCACCTTGGTCTTCCAACTCAAAACCTTCCAAGGCGTGCGGTATGGTCTTTTTAACTACAATAGGGCGGGTCGCGAGGGAGGTCACTTTGACGTCGATGCCTTCACCGTCGATGAACCCCGTGCCTCCCGGTCGATTCCACTCGGCCGCGAAGTCACCTTCACCAGCCGCGCCGAAGGCACCGTGCTCGTTAACTGGCGCGGACGCCTCCGGCTCCTCGCCGCCGATAGTCCCGAAGCCAAGTCGTCTGCCGCCCGTTTCCGCGTCATCGACCGCGGTCAGGGTCGCGTCGCGCTGGCAGCCGTCGACGGCAGCGGCTACGTCACCGTGACCGGCGTGGGTGGACCCGCCGACGTGAAGCTCCTGCCCGACCTCGACGCCACCCGATCGGTTTTCCAATGGCAGCACATGCTGCAAGGCGACACCATGCTGTTGTCGCTCGCGACCAACCGTTTCGTCACCGCCTCAGCCACCGACGGCGGACTCGCCTCCGCCGATTCGCCCGGTGCCGCGCCGGACCGCAAAGGCGGGGCTACGTTCTTTTACACCGCCTTCGATTCCGCGCCCGTCGTCACCCCCATCTCCTACTTCGACCTCAAGGACGTCACCCTGCTCGACGGCCCGTTCAAGCACGCCCAAGACCTCAACAAAAACTACCTGCTCGCTCTCGACCCCGATCGTCTGCTCGCAGGCTTCCGCCTTGAGGCCGGACTCGAGCCCCGCGCCGAGAAATACGGCAACTGGGAAAACATCGGTCTCGATGGTCACACCCTCGGCCACTACCTCACCGCCACCGCTCAGATGTGGGTTGCCACCGGCGACCCCGAGATGAAGCGCCTGCTCGATTATTGCGTGGCCGAACTCGCCCTTTGCCAACAAGCCAACGGCAACGGTTACGTGGGCGGCGTGCCCAAGTCCTCCGAAGTCTGGGCTCGCGTCGCCGCCGGCGGTTTCGATGCCCAGGGTTTCAGCCTCGGGGGGGCTTGGGTGCCTTGGTATAATCTCCACAAAACCTTCGCCGGCTTGCGCGACGCCTACCTCATCGCCGGCAACACTCAGGCCCGCAACGTGTTGATTCGTCTCACCGACTGGTGCGCCGACCTCATCGCCCCACTCTCCGACGCCGACATTGAAATCATGCTCCGCGCCGAACATGGCGGCATGACCGAAACCCTCGCCGACGTCTACGCGATCACTGGCGACGAAAAATACCTGCGCCTCGCCCAACGATTCACCCACCACGCCATCCTCGACGATTTGCTGCAGCACCGAGATACGCTCACCGGCAAACACGCCAACACTCAGATTCCCAAAATCATCGGCTACGCCCGCGTCGCCGAACTCGGCGGCGACCCGACATGGGACGACGCCGCACGCTATTTCTGGGATACCGTCGTGCATCGCCGCAGCGTGGCCTTCGGTGGCAACAGCGTGCGCGAGCACTTCAATGATCCCGCCGATTTCTCCGGCATGCTCAACTCCCGCGAAGGTCCCGAGTCCTGCAACACCTACAACATGTTGCGCCTCACCGAGGCTTTGTATCGACGAGATGGTGACGCCCGCTACGCCGACTATTACGAACGCGCACTCTACAACCACATCCTCTCCACCCAACATCCTGAGCACGGTGGTTTTGTGTATTTCACCCCCATTCGCCCGCGCCACTACCGGGTCTATTCCCAACCCGAAAAATGCTTCTGGTGCTGCGTCGGTTCCGGGATCGAAAACCATGGCAAATACGGCCAGTTCATCTACGCGAAAAATGACGCCGGCGACCTTTGGGTAAACCTCTTCATCGCTTCCGAAATCGACGCCAGCGACCACGGCCTGAAGCTCCGCCAGGAAACACAATTCCCCGACGCCGAAACTACCCGGCTTGCGCTCAAACTCGATGCCCCGCGCACGTTCGCACTGCACCTACGCCACCCGTCCTGGGTCAGCTCATCCGGCTTCAGAATCACCCTCAACGGCGAATCTCTGCGCGTCCCGTCGACTCCCGGTTCCTATGCCGTCATCGAGCGCGAATGGCGTGACGGCGACACCCTCGAAGTCGCATTGCCGATGACCACCCGCTTGGAACCCCTGCCCAGCAACGCCGACTACGCCGCCATCCTGCACGGTCCCATCCTGCTCGCCGCCAAGACGGGCACGGCACACCTCGACGGCCTCGTCGCCGACGGCTCCCGCATGGGCCACGCCGCCCCGGGGGCCTTCGAACCGCTTGATACCGCGCCCATGCTGGTGGGTCTCCCGGCCGCCATGGCCGCCGCGATTCAACCCGTGCCCGGCAAACCGCTGCACTTCACCCTCAATGGAC